>RFHM01000143.1 GCA_003696865.1 Acidobacteriota bacterium
GCTGTTCGACGACGCGGTCGACTTCCGAGAGACGAATGATGGCTTCATCGACGCGCGCGGCGACGTCTTCGGTGGCTCCCGTCTGCCGATCGCCTTGGCATCCCCAACTGACCATCGCGACGATTCCCAGGATGACGACCTCTTTTTTCATACTCCCCTCGAGTTGACTTCCCCAACCGAGTTTGCTATAAGTGTTGTTTTGAATTCATACTATACCGGAGGACGAAGAGCATGGCAAACCGATGCGCAATTTGCGGGAAAGGCCCCCAATTTGGCCATCGCGTCAGCCACGCCAACAATCGGACCAAACGCCGGTTCTATCCCAATCTGCAGCGCGTTCGCGCCCTGATCGATGGGACCGTCCGGCGAATCCGCGTGTGCACCCGATGCATTAAAGCGGGCAAAGTCATCAAAGTTGCCTGACGGCGATATGGCCATTGAGCCGAGGATGGCCCTCGTTGCGCTTCACGACACTTCCTCAACGATCGCCACAGCCTCGATCTCCACTCTGGCCCCCATGGGCAACCGGCTGACCTCCACAGTGGCTCGTGCCGGCTTCCACGAGGAAAAATATCGGGCGTAGACCTCGTTCATCTGCTGAAACTCATTGAGATCGGCCAGATATACGGTCGTCTTCACTACGTCTTTCAGCGAGGCGTGAGCGGCTTCCAACACCGCCTCCAGGTTTTTCAAAACCCGCTCCGTTTGCTTCCCAATCCCTCCATCGACGAGGCGCCCCGTCTCCGGATCGATGCCAATCTGGCCGGAGAGAAAAAGAAAGTTCCCCACTCGAATGGCTTGAACGTAAGGTCCGATGGCTTGCGGCGCACGGTCGGTATGAATCGGTTTCATCGCTCATCTCCTCTGGGAATTGAATGACAAGATCACAACTGCTCTGATCGCTGCGTGTCATTCCTTTCGTTCGACATCGATGACCCCTTGAACTGATTTAATAGCCTGGATCACTCTCTCCAGATGCTTGAGATCGGAGATCTCCACAGTGAACGTCAACTCGCCTTGGCCATGATCATTCACCCGGGCGCGCGCGTCGCGGATATTGGTGTGAATGGCCGCAATGGCCTGCGTCACTTCGGCCAACGCTCCAGGACGATCTTCGACGATCACTTGCAAGGGAACGGCATACGCTTCGTCGTCACTCCCCTTGATCCATTCCACATCGACGATGCGTTCCCTATTGACCATCAGACTGCGCACATTGGGGCAGAATCGATTATGCACCGAGACCCCTTTCCCGCGCGTGATATATCCGATTACCGGTTCGCCTCGGATCGGATTGCAGCAGTGCGCGCGATAGACCATGAGATCGTCTACGCCTTTCACCCGGAGGGGCGCCTCCCCGAGCCGCAATGCTCGTTTGACCACACTGGCCACTTGATCGAGCCGGGAGGGAGGGCGCTCTTCCTCCAACGGGAGCCGGTCGGCGGGGACGAATTTCGTCACGATACTTCGCGCCGGCGTTTTCCCGTATCCAATGGAGGCGAGCAGCTCGTCGATCTTCCCATATCCATATTCAGTCGCGATCTGCTGCAGTTGCTCGCTCTTCAAGATCTTCCTCGGGCTGAGTCGGAAGCGTTGAGCCTCTTTCTCCAGCAGCTTCCGCCCGAGCTCAACGGCTTCCACGCGCTCCTGCTCGCGAAGCCATTTCCGAATGCGATTTCGCGCCTTATTGGTGACGACGAACTTCAACCAATCACGACTCGGCGTATGTCCCGGAGTGGTGATGATTTCGACCACATCACCGTTGCGGATCTGGTAGCGTAATGGGACGATCCGCCCATTGACCTTAGCTCCCGTGCACGTATGACCGATCTCCGTGTGAATGGCGTAGGCGAAATCGACCGGCGTCGCCCCACGAGGAAGTTCGATGACCTTTCCCTTGGGAGTGAACGCGAATACTTCCTTGGGATAGAGATCTAATTTCAGATCGTCGAGAAACTCGCGAGGATCTTTGACATCTTGCTGCCACTCGACCAATTGTCGCAGCCACTGGTAGGTTCGGTCCTCGGGATGATGTCCCCGTCGTCCCTCCTTATACTTCCAGTGGGCCGCCACACCTTCTTCGGCGATCCGGTGCATCTCCTCGGTGCGAATTTGCACCTCGAAGGGTTGCCCCTTGTCTCCGATGACCGATGTATGGAGCGACTGGTACATATTCTCTCGAGGCATGGCCACCCAATCCCGGAAACGGCCCGGAATAGGCGTCCAATGCGTATGAATCACTCCCAAGGCGGCGTAGCAATCCTTGACGCTGTGAGTGATGATGCGCACGGCGATCAAATCATAGATCTCGTCCAAGGTCACCTTGCGGCGCTTCATTTTCAAGTAGATGCTGTACAGCCGCTTCACCCGGCCTTGAATCTCAACGACCGGAACGTGATTTTCCTCCATCTGTACCCGAATCCGCTCCTTGAGATCGTCCAAAGTAGCATCGAGGGCGCGCCGTCTCTCCCCCAACGCCTTTTTGATGCGCTCATAATCTTCCGGGAAGAGATACCGAAAGGCCAGATCCTCCAACTCCCCGCGGATGCGCCCCATCCCCAATCGATGAGCGATGGGAGCGTACACGTCGAGCGTCTCCTGGGCGATACGAATCTGTCGCTGGCGCGGAAGATGATGAAGTGTCCGCATGTTATGAAGGCGGTCGGCCAATTTGACCAGGATGATGCGGATATCGTCCACCATGGCCAGCAACATCTTCCGCGTGCTCTCGGCCTGCCGCTCTTCGCGAGAGGCATAACTGATTTGACTCAACTTCGTCAGTCCATTGACGATGTGAGCGATATCCGGGCCAAAGTAGCGTTCGATCTCTTCAACGGTGGCCTCACCGTCTTCGACCACGTCATGCAACAAGCCCGTGGCCACGCAGACATGATCGAGCCGCATCTCTGCCAGCATATAAGCGACTTCCAGCGGATGGATGAGGTACGGTTCTCCTGACATTCGCGTCTGACCCCGATGCTGCATGGCCGAAAAGAGATAGGCTTTCCGCAACAGCCCCTCATCGGCGTCGGGGTGGTATTGTTTCACTTTTTGGACGATATCCTCGAACCGAATCATGGGTCATTCTATTCTCACCACTGGTGCCGCCCTCCACAAGACATTGTAGTCGGAAATCGCCCGGGGAGCCAGTTTGCCCCGTTCGTCTCATCGACTGAGAAAAAAACGGGCGATCCCTCTCCAGGAGAGGGATCGCCCGTTGACTCTCTCCGTCCTTCCTACAGGGCTTATGATGATCCCGATGGGCTCATCTGCTCTTCCTCTCGCTTCCGCTTCATGAGTTCCATGGCCCGCTGGCGTATTTCATCGGCCTGTTTGATGAGCTGCTCCTTCACCTTGGGATCTTTCTCCACCTTGGCTAATTCGCGCAAGAGGAGATTCTTGTAGGTCAGCGCATCGGCGTATTCCGGCCGTAGGGCCAGCGCCTGTTCGACGTATTCCAGCCCCTTATTGGCCAACTCGCGGACTTTGGGGATCTCTTCATCGGGCACTTCTTGTTTGTTCATGACATACTGCTGGGTGATCTGGAAGGCATCATTCCAATAATCGGTCGCCAGACTGTAGTAGATTTCCGCCTTGCTTTCAGGCGTCATCCCCGGAAGCTCGAGCCGCTTTTTCATCCACTCGTGCTTCTTCTCCGTATCGCCCAAGTTGCCATAAATGGCGGCGATATACGCCAAAGTATTATTCAGCGTCTCGGTATCGGGATTATCTTTCTGCATCTGCTCTTCATACACCTGCTCATAGACTTCCAGGGCCTTACGGGCGAATTTCTCATCGCCCGTGAGATTGAAGCGGGCGTAGAGGGTCGCCCCATAATACGGTTTGAGCTGGGGCAACGTGGGATCGAGCGCCAAGGCTTCTTCCAACAACTCTTGCGCCCGCTCATAGTTCCCGTGCTTGTACTCCACGGCCGCCGTATTCAACCGGTCCTTGGCCTTGACCTTGTTCAGAAATCGACATCCGCTCAATCCCACCACCAAGAGGAGCACGAGGCCCCCTACCGCGACCTGTTGTTTTACGTTCACGTTTCAAGCCTCCTTCTCAGATTCACTGGATATACCGTTGAATTCGGGGGAATCGAGGCACATCTCCACGATGCACGCTGTGCCTCGCTTGCCCCCGTAGCGCCGCTCACTCCTCACGACTCCGGCAGGTCATCGATCTGCAGTCCGATGGGCGAGGCCCCGGCCGCTTTGGCGATATCGATCACCTGAATGACCTGACCGTAGATGGCGTTCCGCGCCGCGCGAATGAACACTGTGCGTCGATCCGAAGGCAATGAGCTGAGGGCCTCGGTGAGTCGCTCGCTCAATTCCTCCAGAGTGAACGGACCTTCATTTTGGATCTTCACGCCGGTAATGCGCCCCCGGGCATCCGTTTGCACGCTCAGCACGGTGACCAGAGGATTGACGACCTCGACCTCCGGCTTGGCTCGCTCGGGAATCTTGGATTCCAGCTTATGCGGCTTAATGGGCGTGAGCACCATGAAGATGATGAGCAGAACCAGGAGCACGTCAATGAGCGGCGTGACGTTAATATCGGGTTCCGCCTCTGAGGGTTGCACCGGTTTTTCTTCGGGTTCAATGGCCATACTCGCAACTCCTTCCCTTCGATCCACTGCGGTCGAAGGGTCATGAGAACGTCATTCTCGTTCGGGCTCAAGCCGGGCTCGCGCACCCGTCGTCTTGAACGCCAGGTTGGGATTTTCTACTGCTGCTGTTGTCGCCGCCTTTTCTCCGCCTCCTCGCGCGTCTCCACGACCAAGCCAACGCGATCGATTCCCGCACTCCGGATGGCATCGATGACGCTGACGATCTCCCCATAGCGCACCCGGTTGTCCCCCTTGACGTAGACGATGCGCTCGTTAATGGGCTTATTCTCCATCATCTTCTGGATGCGACTTTGAATCTCGCTCAAACTCATCGCATCTTTCCCCAAGTAGTACACCCCATCGGTGGGAACGGCCACGATCACGGCCGATTCTTTATTGATATCCGGATCTTCCACGCCATGGGGAGCCTTGGGCAAGGTGACATTCACCCCCGGTTGCAGAAAGGGGGTCACCACCATGAAGATGATGAGCAACACCAACATGACGTCGACCATCGGCGTCACGTTGATTTTGGCGACGAGCCCGCCTTTTCCCGTACCAACATCTATGCCCATAGTTACTTCTCTCCTCGTTGCTTCAGGAAATAATCGATCAGCTCCGATGAGGAATTCTCCATCTCCACCACAAAGGCATCCACGCGACTGGTGAAGTAATTGAACATCCACACCGCGGGCACGGCGACGAAAATACCAAATGCGGTGGCCACCAACGCCTCGGAGATCCCGGCGGCGACGGCACCAATACCCGCCGTCTCCGCTTCCTTCAATCCCTGGAAGGCGGCCACAATGCCCACCACCGTCCCGAACAAGCCCACGAAAGGAGCCGTCGATCCGATGGTGGCCAGCGAGGAGAGCCCTCGCTTGAACTCCGCCGTCTTCACGGCCACGGCCCGTTGTAGGGCCCGCTTGGCCGCATCCACCGTCTCGCCAGGAATTTCCGTCGACAGTTGATGCGCCTGAAATTCCTGAAGTCCAGAATTGACGACCATGGCCAGATGGCTCTTCTTGTATTTATCGGAGATGGAGATGGCCTCATCAATGTTCCCTTTGCGCAGAGCTGCGGCCACCTTGGGCGCGAATTCGCGCGATTGTTTCTTGGCCGCATTGAACGTCAATAACCGTTCGATCATCACGGCGATCGAGTACATCGACATGATCGCCAGAATGATCATCACGGCAATACCAACCCCTGATAGGCGACGAAGCATATCCCAGAGCTGGAATGTCGGCGTTTCCTCTTGAAGCAAGAGAAAGAGTTGTCCACCAAAACACACCAAGGCGTAAAACATCGTCAAAATGTCCTCCTATTCAAATTTTGATCGTACTTGTGAGCCCATGGGCTACAATCGGAAGTTGAATACTAGGATCCCGGTGACCTTGATCGGCTGACCGCTCAACAGCGTCGGCCGGAATTTCCACTGCCGGGCGGCATCCAAGGCCGCTTGCCGCAGCAGCGGGTGACCGGATAAGACGCGGGCCGAGATCACATTCCCCTGCTCATCAATCACCACTTCCACCTGTACCGCCCCCTGAACCCGAGCGCTCCGAGCGATGGGGGGATAAATAGGCTGCACACGACGAATGGCTTTCCCCTGCAGCACGCCGCCGGAAACCCGCTTGGGTTTCTTCGGTGGCGGCGGTGGCGGTGGCGGTGGAGCTTCAACCGGTCCAGCGCTTCCCAAGACGCCGCCCACCACACCAC
>RFHM01000144.1 GCA_003696865.1 Acidobacteriota bacterium
CCTTCTTGGTCACCCGCCCGGAGAGCCCTGTACCGGAGATCTCGGTGAGATCGATACCATGCTCCTTGGCCAGCCGCCGTACGAACGGAGAGGAGAGTCGCCGCCGCCGCTCCTCGGGCGACTCGATAGCGCCGACGGGCGCCGGCACGGGGCCCGTGGGCCCGGCGGCGGGCCGAGCGACCCGGCGCGCCCCTCCATCTGAAGGCTCCTGGCGAACGACCTCCCGTTGCGCTGCCTGGGGGACTCCGGCGAGAGCCTCGATGACGGCGATAGGGGTATTGACCGGGACGGTATCGCCTTCCCGGTAACGGATCTCCACCAGGCGCCCCTCGGCCGGAGAGGGAACCTCGGCATCCACCTTGTCGGTGGAGATCTCCAACAACGGCTCGTCCCGCTTGACCACATCTCCAACTTGCTTGAGCCATCGGCTGATCGTCCCCTCGGCAATGCTCTCGCCCATCTGGGGCATCACCACGTCAACTCTCATGCTCCTACCTCCTCATTATCGTGAGTTCTAAAATCTCGCCAGCCACCGGGCGGCGTCGACAATATCCGTCACCCGTGGCAGAAAAGCCTCCTCCAGAGGCGAACTGTAGGGCACGGGCGTGTCTTTGGCCGTCACTCTGAGAATGGGCCCGTCCAAATAGTCGAAGGCGAGTTCGTTGATTCGCGCAATGATTTCCCCGGCAGGTCCTCCAATCCGGGGCGGTTCGTGTACGATCATCGCTTTGTTGGTTCGCCGAACCGATGACAGAATGGTTCGTTCGTCGAGCGGTCGGATAGTGCGTAAGTCTACAATTTCCAGTTCGATACCATCGCTCACTTCGAGTTGCTGAGCAGCCTCAAGGCATAGATGAACCATTTGCCCGTAAGTGAGAACGCTGATATCGCTTCCTCTCCTGATCACCGCGGCCTCGCCGATGGGAACGATGGCGTGAGTTCGCTCCGGGGGGATGGTTTCCTTCAGCCTCCGATAGAGCCGCTTATACTCCAGGTAGATAACGGGATTGGGATCGCGGATGGCCGCTTTGAGCAATCCCATGGCATCAGATGGCGTGGCGGGAGCGACGATCTTCAATCCCGGGGTGTGGAGAAAGTAAGGTTCGGGACTCTGGGAGTGAAACGGCCCGGCATTGACGCCGGCGCCCGCCGGGCCGCGGACGACGAGGGGAAGCGGTTTGCCCGTTCGGTAGTGGAACTTGGCGACGAGGTTGGTGAGCTGGTTGAACGCGCAGGAGATGAAATCGATGAACTGCATTTCGACGATGGGTCGGAGCCCCATGAGCGCCGCGCCGGCGGCGGCTCCGAGCAGCCCGGCCTCGGTAATGGGCGTGTCTATCACGCGACCGGGCCCGTAGACATCGACCAATCCTTCGGTCAGTTTGAAGGCGCCGCCGTACTGGGCGATGTCTTCGCCGAGGAGGAGAACGGTGGGGTCGCGGTTCATTTCGTCGACCAGTGCTTGGCGTATGGCTTGAAGATAGGTGAGTTCGGGCATATGGGCTCCGGTCTCAGGATTGTGAGGGTTTAATATACATCAGAGTTGGCTGGAGGACAAGGTGGGTGGCGATGGTCGCTTTTGTTTCATAACATCTATTATCAGACTCAATGATTCTCTTCAAACTGCACACATATACGGCGACGGCATGGGGCGATTGTGACGGTCGCTGCTCTTCCCCCGGAGGAATAAGGAAGGAAGTTGGAAGATCTTGGCGCCTCGAAGGAGTCAGCCATGGCGCGCTTGAGCCACACCGGGGGGATGAACATCACGCCATAGAATTTCACCGATGATCACGGAAGAAGAAAAGAATCTGTGTCCCTCTGTGGAATCTGTGGCGATACTCAGAGGCGAGGCATCACGTTCCCACTTCCCAACTCGACAGATAATCTCGTTGCGACGGCGTCAATTCGTCGATGGAAATCCCCATGGTCATGAGCTTCAACCGGGCAATCTCCCGATCGATCTCCTCGGGAAGAAGATGGACTCCCGCGCCCAACTCTCCCCGATTCTTGACCAGATACTCCACGGCCAACGCTTGATTGGAGAAACTCATATCCATCACCGAAGCCGGATGCCCTTCGGCAGCCACCAGATTGATGAGTCGCCCCTGACCCAGCACAATGACCCTTCGTCCCGTCGATCGAATGCGGTATTCTTCGACGAACGGGCGAAGCTGGACCGGACCATCAGCGATCCGGGCTAATCCGGCAACGTTCACTTCAACATCGAAGTGACCTGCGTTGCACACCATCGCTCCGTCCTTCATCCGCTCTAAATGAGCGACGTCAATGACATCGCGATTCCCCGTGACCGTGATGAACACATCTCCAATCTCGGCGGCCGCCATCATCGGCATCACGCGATACCCATCCATGGCCGCCTCCACCGCCCGGATGGGATCCACCTCGGTCACGACGACGTTGGCTCCCAGCCCCCGCGCTCTCATGGCCACCCCGCGACCGCACATCCCGTAACCGGCCACCACGACGGTGCGCCCCGCAATGAGAATGTTCGTCGCCCGGATGATCCCATCCAGCGTGCTCTGACCGGTCCCATAACGGTTATCGAACAGATGCTTGGTTCGTGCGTTATTGACGGCAATGGCGGGAAATGGAAGACGACCGGCGCGTTCCATGGCCCGGAGCCGGGTGACTCCCGTCGTCGTCTCCTCCGTCGACCCAATGATCTCTCCAGCCTGTTCCGGTCGCTTGCCCATCAATGTGGCCACAACATCGCCCCCATCATCGATGATGATGTGCGGATGGGTATCCAGGGCGATCTCAACGTGACGACGGTAGGTCTCCGTATCCTCTCCCTTCATGGCGTAGACGGAGACCCCTTCGTCGGCCACCAGAGAGGCGGCCACATCATCCTGCGTGCTCAACGGATTGGAAGCGATGACCACGGCTTGAGCTCCTCCAGCTTTCAGCGCCCGAACCAAATTGGCCGTCTCCGTGGTCACGTGAACGCAGGCCACGATCCGGATCCCTTCTAGACCCTTCTCCTCGGCCAGCCGCTCTCCAACCATCCCCAGCACCTTCATCTCTCGCGCCGCCCAGTCAATGCGCTGACGGCCAATCTTGGCCAACTGAATATCTCGAATTTCGTATCCCTTCGCCATCGCTTCACCCCGCTCGTTCAGCAGTCGTCAAAGATCCGGTGATCCCCAGCGCCCGTTGGAGTTCTTGTACCCGATCGACGCGTTCCCAAGTGAAACCGGGCTCAGAGCGGCCGAAATGACCATAGGCCGCCGTCGCGCGATAGATCGGTCGCCTCAAATCGAGCGCCTCGATGATCTGTCGCGGTCTGAGATCGAAGACATCGCGAATCGCCCGCTCGATCTTCTGCTCATCGACCTGCCCCGTGCCATACGTATTCACGTAAAGGGACACCGGCTCGGCAACGCCAATGGCATAGGCGATCTGAATCAAGCATCGGTCGGCCAGTCCTGCCGCCACCACATTCTTGGCAATATACCGCGCCAGATAGGAAGCCGATCGATCGACCTTGGTGGGGTCCTTGCCAGAGAAGGCCCCACCGCCATGTGGAGCCGCCCCTCCATAAGTATCGACGATGATCTTTCGGCCCGTCACGCCGGCATCCCCCATCGGCCCTCCCACGACGAACCGGCCGGTCGGATTGACCAGGAACCGGGTCCGTCGCTCATCGATCCACTCCGGCGGGACCACCGGTTTGATGACCTGCTCGATGACATCTTCCCGAATGGTTTCGTTGCTGACGGCATCGCTGTGCTGCGCCGATATGACCACCGTATCCACGTAAACCGGCCGACCCGCCTGGTATCCCACCGTCACCTGCGACTTCCCATCGGGGCGCAAGTAGGCCAGCTGTCCGCTCTTTCTCACCTCGGCGAGTCGCCGCGTCAGCCGGTGGGCCAGTTGAATGGGCAACGGCATGTACTCGGGAGTCTCCCGGCAGGCATACCCGAACATCATCCCCTGATCGCCAGCCCCGCCTTGGTCGACGCCCAGAGCGATATCCGGCGATTGCGTGTCCAGTGACACGACCACCCCACAGGTCTCGGCATCGAAGCCATACTTGGCACGCGTATATCCAATATCGGAGATCACCTGACGGGCGACATGAGCATAGTTCACCCGGGCCGTGGTGGTGATCTCTCCCGCAATGACCACGAGCCCCGTGGTCACCAAAGACTCACACGCCACACGACCATAGGGATCCTGGGCGAGGATCTCATCGAGGATGGCATCCGAGATCTGATCGGCTATTTTGTCCGGATGCCCCTCGGTCACCGACTCCGAAGTGAAGTAATACATATGTCCACCGGCCAACGTCTCTCCCTCCTCATGATGATGCATTGAGCGGCGAAGGCTATCACACCGGGCAGAACGTGTCAAGCGAATGTTCCACGTGAATCACCTCAGGCTCGAGGGTGAAACTTCTCATACACTTCCCTCAACCGCTCATCGGTCACGTGGGTGTACACTTCCGTGGTCGAAATGTCGGCGTGCCCGAGCATCAGCTGAACCGATCGAAGGTCGGCCCCATGCTCCAGAAGATGGGTGGCAAACGTGTGCCGCAACATGTGCGGCGTGACGTGGCCCAGGCCGGCCTTGCGCCCATACCACACCACGCGCCTCCAGAGCATCTGGCGCCGTAACGGCCGTCCCCGCCGAGTGATGAACAACCAGGATGACGTTCGCTGCCCCAACCACTTCTGACGGATCGGAAGGTATCGCGTCACCCAACCGATGGCCGACCGCCCAATGGGCACGGCGCGCTCCTTACTCCCCTTCCCCAAACAGGTCACCACTCCGGCGTCCAGATCGACATCGGAGAGGCGCAGCCCGGCAACCTCCGAGACGCGCAACCCCGAAGCATAGAGCAACTCCAGCACGGCACGATCTCTGATTCCCACCTCCGAGGACACATCCGGCTGCTCCAACAACAGCTCCACCTCCTCAGTGGTGAGAAACTTGGGCAACGTCTGCCATGCCCGCGGCGTTTCGATCTCTACGGTGGGATCGCGTTTGATGAATCCATCGGCCACGAGGTAGCGGTAAAAATGGCGCAAGGTCGAGGCCTGGCGGGCCACCGAACTCGGCTCGGCGCCCCCGCGACGCAACTGCTGCAGGAACGCCGAGACGTCCTCCCGCTCGGCGGCGGCGATTCCCTTTCCCCGCTCCCGGCTCAACCAGGTTTCGAATTTCTTCAAATCCCGGGCATAGGCGGCCAAGGTGTTGGCCGACAACCCACGCTCCACCCGGGCGTAATTGAGGAACTCATGTTTGAGATCCCGTCGACTCATGGCTCCCTTGACTCCACATCCATTGTTGGCTACAGTCTCTTGTCAACCGGAGAGAAGCGTACACCGAGTGAGGCCGAATTTCAACCCATGAAGCTCTCTGAAATCGCCCGAAAGATCGGTGCTCGCCTGGAGGGAGACGATATCGAAATCACCGGCGTCGCCCCATTGGCCGAGGCGCGACCGGATCAACTCAGTTTCCTGGCCAACCCCGTCTACACGCCGCAGCTCCGGACCACCCGCGCGGGAGCCATCATCCTCTCTCCAGAATGCGGTCCCCTGGATCGACCGACGCTGCGGCACGAAAATCCTTATCTGGCGTTCGCCCGCGCGCTGGAACTGTTCTACCAACCGCCCCTGCCCCCACCGGGCATTCACCCCACGGCCATCGTTCACCCTTCCACTCGCCTGGGCCGGAACGTCTCCATCGGAGCCTACACGATCATCGCCGAGGCGTGCGTCATTGGAGATGACGTGGTCATCCACGGCCACTGCACCATCTACCCCCACGTCACCATCGGCCGACAGTCTGTTCTTCACTCCCACTGCATCGTCCGGGAGCACTGTCAGCTCGGCGAACGCGTGATCCTCCAAAACGGAGCTTGCATTGGCAGCGATGGCTTCGGCTACGCCAAGCAGTCGGATGGACGATGGTACAAGATCGTTCAAGCCGGCCGAGTGATCATCGAAGATGATGTGGAGATCGGCGCCAACACGACCATCGACCGGGCGGCCGTCGGCGAGACGCGCATCAGATCGGGAACCAAAATCGACAACCTCGTTCAGGTGGGACACGGGTGCACGGTCGACGTCGACAGCCTCCTCTGTGCCCAGGTCGGGCTCGCCGGAAGTACCAAGGTGGGGAAACGGGTTATCCTCGCCGGGCAGGTGGGCGCCGCTGGCCATCTCACCATCGGCGACGAGGTCGTGGCCACCGCCCAATCGGGCATCCCCCACTCCGTCCCTCCGGGCGAGACGGTCTCCGGCTACCCGGCCATTCGCAACCGCGACTGGCTGAAAGCTTCGGCACTGTTTCGCCGGCTGCCCGAACTGGCCCAACGGTTGCGTCACCTGGAACGGCGGATGACTGCTCTTGAGAAATTACATTTAAAGCGATGACCCATGAGGGAGTACATCACAGATTGTCCATGAAGGATTCGGTGTAACTCATGGATATCAAAATAGAAAATAAATCGACCGCAAAGCTCAACCTCGATAAGATCATAAATCACATTAACTCCGTGCTGGAAACTGTACCTCCAGCCCATCTGCGGGGAATCAGCAAAATTCTCCTGGTCGACCGGCTCGAAGACCCGCGTTTGGACGCCGCGCAACGAGCAGAGGTCCCCGGCCTCTACCACCCCAGACTCCCCGGATCTCCACCTTGGCTGGAGATTGCACTGGAGACGCTGCGCTCCGATACGACGTGGTACAAGCGGTGGGGCCGCCGTCTCACCTTCAAGGCCAACCTGACGGCCACGCTGCTTTCGCTGATCGGCCAGCACTATTACCTGACGCTCTCTCACGGGGTGAGGAAAACCCAGTACGAAGCGGCCGTGCGCAGCTACGTCGAGCGACAGATGACGGCTTATGCCGAGAGCCGCCGCGGTATCCGTGCCGCCCTCCTCAAACCGTTCAAACCCGTCTTGGATAGACTGGCCCGGTGGCTTCGGAAGCGTTATCTCCAGGAGATGAAAGGGTCATCGGATCATCGTCCGGTGGAGGCGCGCAATCGACGGATGCGGACCTCCCGGCGACGAAGAAAGCGGAGGCGATGAATCTCATCAGGACGCCGCGTCGGGATCGTCCAAAGATCGAAGGGCCTGTTTGAGTCCCCTGACGACGCGCTCGCGCGGAACCCGCGCCCGCCGAAACCGCATCTCCAGAACGAAATCCTCCCCCCGATAGCGAAAGACGTACGGCTTTTTCCGCTCCGAGGCCGAGGGACGACGGGTCTGCCGCTCCTGACGAAGGACGTCACGATTGGCTCCTCCGGCCCGGATGCGGGCGATCACCTGGCGCATGGCCGCCACATCTGGCTGGCGAGCGACCTGCAGCAACAAGGACTTGGAC
>RFHM01000145.1 GCA_003696865.1 Acidobacteriota bacterium
TAGAAAGCCAATAGCATAGAGCATTCGCCGGCGAATGGCAAATTCGATGAGGACTCGAAATATGCGACTCAGGCGAACGTCCGTTCAGAGAATGGATCAACTCGTGCAGCGTCTTTCAGGGGATAACCGAATGACTTCGGGAAGATGGCGGGGAATGGAGGCGGATCGGTGGAGAGCGGGAGAATCATCCGGGCGGGAGACCGCACACCATTTGCTCTGGTTGGGGAGTGAGGGGGCAGATGTTGGCCGACTTTACCTCTTCTGGAACAGCTTCAGAAAATCCTCCAACGGAGCGGGTGGAACCCGTGCTGTTTTGAGGTTCTCCTCGACGTGGGACACCTGGCTCATCCCCACCAGTGCTGTCGTGACGCCGGGCGTTGAGCGGACGAACTGAATGGCGCGTTGAGCATCGGTATCCAACCCGCTGAGACATTCGGACACGAACGCCGGTAATCCTCGCGCCAATTGGCTCTGAAGAAGGGAGGCGCTCGTCATCACAATGATTCCCAGGCGGGCGGCCGCTTCCAGTGTGGAGAGCATTTCGCCGTCATAAGGTTGGTTGCGCTTCCCCAACGCTTCTAGCATTCCCAGATTGTAGGGGAGTTGAATGACGCGGAAGTGGTGGTCAATCCCGGCGATGTCGCGAGCGAGATCGATCAGATCGCGCAGCGAGAGATAGTCGGGGGCTTTGGGCGATTGCCGGAATCCATTCCAGGTAGCCACTCCGTACATGCGAATCTTTCCTTCCCGTACCTTCGCTTCCAGGAATTCGAAGGCCGCGCGCAACCGCTCGGTGAACGCGGCGCGGGGGATCTCTCCGAGTTGCTGTTCCGGGTTGTGCAGGTAATAAATATCGATACATTCGAGTCCCAGGTTTTCTCGGCTCCTCTCCAATTGGTGCTCCAGATAGGCCGGAGTCATGCAATGCCAGCCACCGCCGGCGAGATCGGCGGGCGTGATGATGCCCGGATCGAAAAATGTTTCTTTCATGTATTGGGCGGTATCTATCGGTGGCGCTCCGTCGAAGGGGATATAGCCGCCTTTGGTGGCGATGATGAGCTCATCGCGTGCCGCTCGACCCTTTTCAAAAAGCACTCGGAGGGCTTGGCCGATCGAGCGCTCGCTCCGTTGGAAGCGGTAATTGATCGCCGTGTCGATGACATTACAGCCGAGTTCAACGGCCCGGAGGATGGCTTCGCGGTAGCGAGCATCAGTCTCGTCATCGTAGCCGCCCAGGTAGGTCCCCAAGCCAATCGAGGAGAACCACAATCCTCGTTCCTGGCGAAAGTGTCCCGGCGCGACGAGATGTGCGAATCGCTGGCGATAGCGAGCTGTTCCTTCGGTGGTGGCCCAAGATGTGCTCATGAGAGTTCCTCCACGAGTTGATGATGTATTGTAGCAGACATTTCTTCGTCCGTCGCGGGTGACCGAAGGAGTTCAGAGAGCGGCCCGCTCCCTCCTCGGCTTTTCCGCCCTTTTTCATCTGGGAGGAGGGGCGATAGTTTCGTCGGTCACCGCCGGAGTTTTCTAGACATCCACCCTGTTCTGGGAGCGAGTGAGTGCCCGTCGTATGCCTCGAACGGCTTGTCGGATGCGATGCTCATTTTCGATGAGGGCAAAGCGGACGTAATGATCGCCGTAATGCCCGAATCCAATGCCCGGAGAGACGGCGACCTTAGCCTCGCGAAGCAGGAATTTGGCGAACTCCAACGAGCCCATGTGGCGGAAAGGTGAGGGGATCGCCCCCCAGACGAACATGGTGGCGCGAGGTTTTTCGATCGGCCAGCCGATCCGTGTGAGGCCATCGATGAGGACATCGCGCCGCCGGCGATAGGTCTCGCAAATCTCCTGGACGACGTGCTGGGGACCATTCAGGGCCTGGATGGCGGCGATTTGAATGGGTTGGAAGATGCCATAGTCTAAATAGCTCTTCAGCCGGGCCAATGCAGCGATCATCGCCGCATTCCCCACGCAAAAGCCGACGCGCCAGCCGGGCATGTTATAACTTTTGGAGAGCGAAAAGAATTCGACGCCGATCTTCTTGGCTTCGGGAATCTGCATGAAGCTCGGCGCCCGATACCCATCGAAACAGATGTCCGCATAGGCCAGATCGTGGATGACCAGGATCTCATGCTCCCGGGCGAAATCCACAACCCGCTGGAAGAAATGGAGATCGACGACTTCCGTGGTGGGATTGTGGGGGAAGCTCAGGATGAGGAGTTTTGGTTTGGGCCACGTTTGACGAAATGCCTCTTCCAGATGGGTGAAGAAATCTTCGCCTGGAATGAGCGGGACGCTGCGCAGATCACCCCCGGCGATGATCACCGAGTATTGGTGAATCGGATAGGTGGGATCGGGGCACAATACGACATCGCCGCGATCGACGATCCCTAAGACGAGATGAGCGATGCCCTCCTTGGCGCCCATGGTCACGATGGCTTCAGACTCCGGATCGAGATCGACGCCGTAACGGCGACGATACCACTCGGTGATGGCCAGACGGAGCTTGTAGATTCCCCGAGAGACCGAATAGCGATGGTTCCGAGGATTACCCACGGCCTCGATGAGTTTCTCCACGATGGGAGCGGGGGTCGGGCGATCGGGGTTGCCCATGCTCAGATCGACGATGTCCTCGCCGGCCCGGCGGGCGCGCATTTTCAGTTCATTCATCACGGAGAAGACATAAGGTGGCAATCGTTTGATGCGGTTGAATTCCATCATGATCTATCCTCAGCACGTTCTCAACACAGGGTTACGAATATAACCCGAGCGGAGAGAAGTCACAACGTTTCTGAGACTCGCACCAACCGTGCTCGACGGAGAAGCATCGTGGCTGGATAGTCATCGGCGTTCCCTTGACTTCCCGTCGGTTCTGGCTCATAGTATGAATCTAGCGGCTGGAATTCGAATAGAAGACGAGGGTTCATATGTTTGGTTCGTTGGGCTGGCCCGAGCTCCTGTTTATTCTGATCATCGCTCTGATCATTTTTGGGCCGCGAAAACTCCCCCAACTCGGCCGCACGCTGGGAGAGAGCTTGGCTCAGTTCCGGCGCGCGTCGGAAGATTTCAAGCGTTCCTGGGAAGAAGAGATCATCCTCGAAGAAAAACGCATGCACACGAGTATACCGGACGAATCATCGTCTGAACCGAAAGATGAGCGATCACTCACATCTGAGAACTGAGGTGGAAGAAGAGACCCAAGACGAGTTGGCCGGGACGGAGATGTCACTGCTGGAGCATCTGGAAGAGTTGCGCCAGCGGCTCATCCGTTGTGCCCTCGCCGTGGGAATCCTCTTTGTCCTCAGCTGGTTTTTTGCCGATCATCTTTTCGGGTTCATTCAAAAACCGGTCGTAGAGGCCTTGGCCAAGGCCCAAAGTATGCAACTGGCCACCGTCGTTCGGCCACTCAGCGTGGAGTCGCTTCAGGAGGGCGATGTGGTACAGTACACCTTCCCGGTCGAGAGTACGCTGGGGGACATCCCTGTTCCGGCCGGCGTCACCGTGCGCGGGTTGGTGCAGAAGAAGGGGGAGAAGCTGGTCGTCGTCACCACGGAGAAATTGGTCATTCGCGATGCGGTCATCCCTCCGGGAACGGTCCTCCCTATCGAGATCGAGGTCAATAGCCCGAGCGAGCGGCTGATCATCGACACGGTGCCCGGGGCATTCTACCTCTATATGCGCGTTGCCTTTTATGCGGCGATCGCCTTCGCCATGCCTTTCTTGCTTTACCAGCTATGGGCCTTCATCTCTCCTGGACTCTATCGGCACGAGCGACGCTACGTGGCTCCCTTCATCATCCTGGGGACGATTTTCTTCGTCCTGGGAGCGGCATTCGGATATTACGTTGCCTTCCCCCGCGCCGCCCTGTGGCTGCTTCAGTTCGCACATGGTTTTCGCCCCCTGATTAAAGCCAATGAATACTTCGACCTCATCATCGTCATCATGCTAGGGCTGGGGTTGGTCTTCCAGATTCCGACCGTCACGTTGTTCTTGGCTCGCATGGGTCTGGTTACGCCGAAGAAGATGATCCGGCCGTGGCGCTACGTGATTGTGGGCATCACCGTCTTGGCGGCGGTCATCTCGCCCACGGGTGATATTCCCAACCTTCTGGTTTTCGCTTTGCCCATGTTGATCTTGTATATCCTGAGCGTGGGCATTGCCTGGGCCTTTGGGAAGCCGCGGACAGAACAGTCACCGTGAGGTGGCCGAGAGAGCGAAGCGCTCCTTGATGGAGGAGACGTTGAGCGTGGAAGCAGTGAAGCGTCAGGTTGACCGGATATTTCCGGGCCATTATACTTTGAAACCATGGAGTGAACGTTTGCGCGAGGGAGTGAGGCTATGGTGAGCATAGGCAAAAGGTGTGGATTCCTCTCCGTCATCGTCCTCTTGATCATGTCCCTGTTGACGCCCATCTCTGGATGGACGTCAGCCTCTCCCAAGAAGGAGCACAAGCAGAAACAGAAGGCCCAGAGTAAACGAGAGAAACGACGGGCCAAGAAGCGGCGCCGCGAGATGAGCGAAGTCTATAAGCGCTGGCTGGAGGAGGACGTCCGCTGGATCATCACCGAAGAGGAACGAAAGGCGTTCAAGAAGTTGGAGACCGACGAGGAGCGTGAGCAATTCATCGAACAGTTCTGGCTGCGACGCGATCCCAATCCCGATACCCTGGAAAACGAGTACCGCGAGGAATATTATCGGCGCATCGCCTATGCGAACCAGCATTTTTCATCCGGTATTCCCGGTTGGAAGACCGACCGGGGGCGGATTTACATCATGTTTGGGCCTCCCGATAGCATTGAAAGTCACCCGGCCGGGGGGAGTTATGATCGACCGTTCTGGGAGGGTGGAGGGACGACGAGTACCTATCCGTTCGAGATCTGGTTTTATCGCTATATCCCTGGTGTGGGGAGCGGGATCGAGATCGAGTTCGTCGATCCCACGATGTCGGGAGAGTACCACATTGCTCGCAGTCCCGACGAGAAAGATGCGCTGCTCTTCGTCCCCAACGCCGGATTGACGTTGGCCGAGCAGTTGGGACTGGCCAGCAAAGCGGACCGTCCCTTCTTCTCCCCGGGCAACCGCGAGCGCTATCCACTGATGCACCAACGCGTCCAGGACATGCCCTTCGAGCGGCTCGAGTTGCTGGCTAAACTCCAGCGGCCGCCTCAGGTGAAGTTCCGCGATCTGGCGACCATCGCCGATGCTGAGTTGACGGTGGAATTCGACGTCCTGCCGTTTCAGTTGCGGACCGATTACTTGCGCATCATGGATAACTCCATTCTCACCGTGTTCACCATCCTCATCGAGAACCAGGACCTGGCATTCAAAAACGTCGGAGGTATTCTGGAAGCCAAAGTCAACATCCATGCCCGCATTCGACCCGTCACTGGGCGCCGACCCTACCTGTTCGAGGACGTGGTCACTCAGAAATATACCGACGACATCTTCGATATCGGTGTACGACAGAAGTCCATCTACCAGCACAAGATCACCCTCCCGCCGGGGAACTATGTCGTGGATCTGGTCTTACGCGATGTCAACAGCGGCCGCACGGGCGTGGTCCATCATGGAATTGAAGTGCCACGATATGCCGAGGGACAACTCTCCACGAGTTCTCTGATCCTGGCCGATAAGATCGAGCCTCTTCACGGGCGGCTGGCGGCGGGACCATTCGTTTTGGGGAATCTGAAGGTGCGGCCGAGCGTGAATTCCCGGTTCAAACAAGGACGTCCGGTAGGGGTCTACATGGAAGTGTACAATCCGGGAATCGACCAGACGACTCTTCGACCGGCCGTAGATATCGAGTACATCATCTCCCGCGACGGCCAGGAAGTCATGCGGGTGAAGGAAGATGGCCAGAGCGGCTTATCTCGGTTCACGACGCAGGAGATCACGTTGGCCCGGTTGCTCCCGGTCGAAACGCTGGAACCGGGGACCTATACTCTGGAAGTCCGCATCACGGATCATGTGAAACAAACGACAGTGGCTCCCAAAGCACAGTTCACGATCTTCGCTCCCTCGGAGGAAGGACTCGCCGGGCAGTAGCCTCTGGGGTGAACTCTTCGGCGAGAAATCCGAGAGGCTTCTCGGATCCTCTGCGAAGACGTGAACTCTCCGGTTTTCCGTGCCTCAGTCAAAGAAGATGAGTTGATGTTCGAACGCCTCTTTGAGGTGGCCTACCTCGATATCCTCTCGCTTCTGTTCCAGTATTTGGAATACGGCGGAAACGAACGTGGCGAATTGAATCACCGCCTGACGAATGTCCAGATACCAGTACATCCCTTCGCGTAAGGCCTGAAGCTTCCATCCTGTGGGGAGTTCCTTCGTCGCCTGGTCCAGAATGGAGGCCGTCGCATTCAACCCCAAGGCGAGTTCCAATCGGGCACGGACGATGCCGTCAAAAGCACCGATCAACATCCGGAGCAATTCCTGTGAGGTTTTCATCGCCATCTGCACGTCAAACCCATCCGCCTCATGAGTATGCTCGGCGAGTAACGCCTTCACGAAATTGACAAGCTTCATGAGGGTCAGCCCCTTGGCAATGAACATATCGGCTCCGGCTTGAAATCCGTGCAGGATGTCGATGACGCGCGTTCGTCCTGTGAATAAGATGACCGGGAGCCGATTGGTCTCTGCTCCTTGTTTCAATTGCCGGCAAATCTGGACGCCATCAATATCGGGGAGGAGCAGGTCGAGAATGATGGCGTCAGGCCGCTGCTCAGCCACTCGTGTGAGACCATCAACCCCTCCAGTGGCCGTCACGACGTCATAGCCGAGGCGTCGAAAGACGCGGGAGAGCGTCTGACATTGGACCGGCGAGTTGTCGATAATGAGCAGCTTCTGAGATCTCATGTGGAGTTCTCCATCTCCGAACTGATCCGCGGACTCAGATATGCCCGGTAACATCGGCCTCCTCGGATCTCCCTCCGCACTCCCTGGCAAAGGTCATATGCATAGTAGCAAGCCGTATGCCACCAGGATGTCTTCGAGGAGCTTGAGGCAACCCTCACGAAGACAGTGGGTTGTGCTCATCGAGCGTGAATGAGGGAGAGAGGGCGGTGAGGGGAGATTTCAAAGGTGAAGCAACTTCTTTTCACCAGTGATGCACTCGATGACCCGACCGCGGCGCTGGAGATGCCACGACGGGGAGCTTACATCCCCTTGGTCCGTTGACGCCACCACTGGTTCGTTGCCGAATGGGCTCGGCGTGCAGCAGGGACAGCGGCCTGGTCGGTCACTGTCCGGTTCAATAGAGCCGCGCTGGTCCTCCCGAGATGATGAACAGGAAAAGCTGAAAAGCAGTCCCCGGTACCACCAGCGGAACGGGGGTGAAGACCGGCCAGGAACTCGGGCTCGATGAGAATGTGCCGCCAAATGGGGAAACAGGTCCAAGACGCGAATGGAATCTCCGACCGCCAGGGCCGCTCACGATGCCAATACCCGGTGATGTGGGTTTTCCGGCGTGGCTCTCTCGTCCTGTGGTGGCGATGGTGCCCGGCTTATCCGGTCGGCCAGCATGACTCTCGCGAGCTGGGATGAGCTTGGTGGGAACGAGCAAAGTCGATATGAGGAGTACGAGAATGGATAGCCTTTTCATGCTGTTCCTCCTTCATCATGTGGAGTTCCGGGCTCGTCACTTAGATGACCTCGGCGGCGAGACGTTGCTCAACGTTGATCGTGTCTCCGGGGAAATTATACATGATATTTCCTTCTCAGCATAGTGATATAGGCCTTGGTGACGCCTAGTAACTTAGCTGCTTTGACTTGACTTCCTCCTGTGCGGTTCAGAGCCTCGGTGAGGAGAAATTTTCCCAGCGCCTCATGAGCTTCGCGCCACGTGGGGAGGAAGCTGCTTCTAATCATGAATACGCCTCCAGAGGTTTTGATCTTCTCCTCCTCAAGCAGTCTCTCGACGCGCTCCATCTCCGCTCTGAGGTGCGCATCACTCTCACGCTCCATCAGACGCTGAGCGCGTTCGAGGTATTCGTAGGCTCGCGCTCCATCACCTTTTCGGGCATAGATCTCGGCCAGATAGATGCAACTCTCGCACTCCAGCATTCTGCTGCTGAGTTGAATGGCGAGGCGAAGGGCTTGATCGAGTTTTTGTCGAGCTTCATCGATCGCCCCTTGAGCCACTAAAACTCGTCCCAGAGTGATGAGAGCAAACGCCTTCTCAGGAGGACTCTTGGCCAGTTCGGCCAGTTCGATAGCGGACTGGAGAACGCGTCGCGCTTCGTCCAAGCGTCCTCGCTTCAAGTGGAGAATCCCCATCAATTCCAACGTGACCGATTCACCGGCAATGTCATTGGCCCGACGGCGGAGTTCCAAGCTCTCGTTCAACAACTCCTCAGCCTTATCCAGATGGCCCAGCTGAATCTCTACATATGCGAGATTGTTGGTCGCATGAGCTAGATCATCGAAAGAGGCACTCTCGGAAAAATAGGTGATGGCTTCTTGATAACACCGGGCGGCCCGCTCGTATTCCCCTTTTGCTCTGAGGAGCATTCCATAGCTGTTCAGCACAAAACCATAATAACGCCCGTTCTCCGTTCGCTTGAGCAGTTGCATGGCCTCTTTGTAGAGTGACTCCGCTCGCTCTAATTCTCCCAGTTGATGGTATACAACACCGAGATTGAACCGGATCGTGCCTACCAGGAAGTCTCTCTCTTCGACCTGGGTTTGACGCTCGGCAATATCTAAGGCTTCTTCGAGGTCCCTCTTGGCCGGCTCATAGTGGCCCTGCCGACGGTGAAGGCGACCAAGAAGGCAAAGTGCGCGGGCCTGGCCAAACTCGTCTCGTCGGATTCGATAGATGCCAAGTACATTGTGAAGGTGCTTTTCGGCCGCTTCGTACTCCCCCCGCCAGTAAAGCCATTCGGCTTTGGCCATCTCAAACTCGGCGACGTCCTTCAGATTGGATTCGTCTTGTATGGCTTCCTCGAACGGCTCCAACACCTCGGCCGCTTCGTCTAACCGTCCCTGGTAGATCAGAAGCTGCGCTCGTACCGCCGCCGTACGTAAATCGTCAGCCTCGGGGAGAGTCTCGATGAGTTCGGCCGCTCTCTTGAAATGACCCCTGAGGATCAACTCCTCTGCCTGGACGAGCTTTTCTCTCCGGTCAGTTCGTGGCATATGTCGCTCCATGAGTTCAAAGATCTCAAAAACATTCTCGGTAAAGTATTTTATACGATCGCGAGCAATAAGTCAATATTAAAAGTGGGGGTCTATTATAATTAACTTTTCTTCTTGACAACATGGTTAATCGTAATATACAATGGCGATGTATCGCAAAATGAACACCGAAAGGAGGAATGAATCATGAAGAGAATCCACCGCCAATTGGGACAAGCTGACCCGAGCGGCATACTGCTACCGATATTGCTCGCTCTGCTGGCGCTGTTAGGCGGGTCATGTCCACCAGTTCAGTGAATGACTGTGCGAGGCACCGCGGCCGACCTTTCGGCTCCCCCAAATGGTTTGCTCCATCGGGGGATGAGAGGTCGGTCGTGGGCCGCCCAGTAGAGTAAGGATCGACATTTCGGGGCAAACGCCGACGCGGAGAGACTGACGTGGGACGAGGACGGCCAGATTCTGGTGCTCTGGGTAGGAGGGAACGAGTATGGTGACAGCAACATCTGCGTGGGAGGGGGATGCCCAATTAGCTCGAGCTTCGGCCGAGGGAGATCATCATGCCTTTGAGATGCTGTACCATCAATATCATCAGCGGGTTTACAGTATATGTCTTCGAATGGTACGGAATCTCCAGGAGGCCGAAGATCTCACCCAGGAAGTGTTTCTCCAGATCTATCGAAAGATTGGCACGTTTCGGGGCACCTCGGCTTTCTCCACCTGGCTTCATCGGCTCACGATCAATACGGTACTGATGTACATGCGGCGGAGACGGCGCTGGCATGCGGAGATGTCGCTCGATGCCGATGAACTTCGCCTGCTTGGGGAAAGGACTCCTTCTTGGCCAGAGAGTGAGTTCCCAATAGAGCCCATTGATTTGGAACGAGCCATCAATCGGTTACCCGCCGGCTATCGCATCGTATTCGTATTGCACGACATCGAGGGTTACGAGCATGCCGAGATCAGCCAATTACTGGGAGTCAAGATCGGGACGACGAAATCCCAGTTGCACAAGGCGCGACTACAGCTCCGACGGATATTGACCTCCAAGGTAAACAGGTGATCTGAAGACCTCTCCATAGGGAAGCAGGTTATGAAGTGGCTCTCTCCAGCGCCTCCTCCTGAGGGGGACAGCATGGACCGGGGGGGATGACTTTACCGTGGGGGCAGAACCGGGGATGGTCGAGGAACGTACAGATGCGAGTGGTGGCCTCCGGGCTCAAAGTATGTTCGAAGGCGCAGGCTTCCGCCTCCGCCTGGTGGTTGGGCATGCTGAACGTTTTGGAGAACAGAAGTTCGGCGAGTCGGTGTCGTCGGATCAAAGCGCGGGCCCGAGCTTCACCCTCCGGAGTGAACACGAGATGGTGATCGCGCAGCGTGACGAGCCGATTCAAGCGACCGGACGAGAGATACGATTCCCCGAGTCGCCCACAAACTCGTCGAAAGCTTTCCAGGGTCAATTGGTCGGTCTCTTTCAATACCCACAGTTGCTCCATCATCTCGTCGATCGTTTCCTCCACCCTCTCAGGGGTGAGAGCGAATCCGACAATGCGCCCATGTTCCAATTGAATCTGACGATCGGCTCGCCGTCCTATTTGGACGTCATGCGTCACGATGACGATTGTGTGGCCCTCTCGATGGAGTTGAGCGAACAGGTCCATCACGAGGCGCTCGTTCTCGGCGTCCAAATTCCCGGTCGGTTCATCGGCCAGGATCAGGTGGGGCTGGTTGATCAGTGCGCGAGCAATACACACGCGCTGCTGTTCGCCGCCGGAGAGTTCCGATGGGAGGTGATCGAGCCGATCGCCCAGGCCGACTCGCTGAAGAGCCTCGATGGCTTCGGCTTCATCGATCATACTGTGGTAATACTGCGCCAGCATGACGTTCTCCACGGCGGTGAGGTAGGGGATGAGGTGGAACTGTTGGAAGATGAGACCGATGTACTCGCGGCGGAACTCGGTAAGGGCGGCACTACTCAGTTGAGTGAGATCGTGACCATCGATGACGACGCGGCCCTCATCTGGCGTATCCAGGCCGCCGAGCAGGTTGAGAAGCGTGGTCTTCCCAGAGCCCGATGGCCCCATGATGGAAACCCACTCGCCACGTTCGATGGTCAAACTGACGCCGTCCAGGGCGCGAACCGGGCCATATTGCTTGGTCACCTTTTCGAGTGTAACGAACGACATAGCTACTCCCCTCTGAGAACCGTCGCCGGTTTAATCGCCAGTGCGCGCCTGATGGGCGCATATGCGGCCAGACCACAGGTCAACAGGGCGATTCCCAGAATCCCTGGGATCGCCTCCGGTCGCGGCGAAATATGTGCCTGAAACAGCCGCTCTCCCACGAGTTGGGAACAGAGAACGCCTCCGACGTAGCCCAGCCACCCTCCGAGAAACGCCAGAATGAAGGCTTCGCTCAAAAAGAGTGAGAGGATCTCACCTGGTCGGGCTCCCAATGCTTTCATCAATCCGATTTCGCGCTGGCGCTCGACGATCAAAGCCATCATGGTGCTCATCACGCAGAGCGCCGAGATGATGAGGATGAGCGTCGTCGAGACGAGCAACATCCATTTGATCTTGCCCAGGATCTGGCCTTCGGCGAGGGCGATTTTCCTCAGCGGCCGTGCTTCCACGTTCTTCCACCGACGTTGGATATCGCGCGCCAACCGTTCAACCCGTTCGAACCGCCCAACGGCATTCATGGCGAGGAGCGACACTTCCCCCTCCTGTCCCAAGGCTCGCTGAAGCACGGAGAGGTTGATGAACACCTGTCCATCTTCGGCCTCGCCCGTGGTCACGATGCCCGTGACGACGAATTCATCGTTCCAGCGCCCTGCGTCCATGCTGAGCCGAAAGCGGTCGCCGATGGCCAGATGAAATCGCCGCGCGATATCCGAGCCGATCATTGCTGAGGCGAAATCATCGGTGTGCGCCCACCGTCCTTCGACCTGCCAGTACGGATTCACCCTCTTGATCTGTTCGAACCGAACGCCGGCCACCATGACGACGTCAGCGGCAGAGTTCGTTTCCATCGTCGCTGGAGTGTAGAGATAGGGGGCCACCGCCACGATCTCACCGGTCCGGGATAGCGATATCAATTCTTCGGGTCGAGGCTCGATCATCGTCTTCTTCGGGCTCTTGGGGATCACAATGAGATTAGCACCGTAGCTTCTCAACTCGCGCTTCATTTTACTCTCCACGTCATAGGTCAGGTTCAACAGCGTCGCGGCGGCCGTGACGCCGACGCTCAGCGCGAGGAGGGCAATGACCACTTTGGACGCCCGACGCGTCAGCGATCCGAGCAGGATTCGAAAGAAGAGCTTCTGCTTTCCCTTCATGCGCTCCTCAGGATGTCAACGGGCCGCAGGCGAAGCAGCATTCGGACTGGAGCGGCACAGCCGACCAAAGTAACGAGTTCGGCGGTGATGAACGAGACGGGAAGAACGAGGAGATGGAGGCGAACATGGACTCCGAAAACGACCTGCCCGATCATCTCGGCGAGGGCGACGCCGATGCCACTCCCGATGACCGCTCCCATGAGGCCGATAATGAACGCCTCGGCCAAAAACAATCGGACGACCGAACCATCGCTCGATCCCATGGCCTTCATGAGTCCAATCTCGGGACGACGTTCGAGCACCATAGCCATCATCGTGCTCATCACCGCCAGGGTAGCGGCGATGAGGGCGAGCGCGGCAATGATCATCATCATCAGTTTCACCTTATTCAGGATGCGACCCTCGGATTCGACAACCCGGCGGATCGGTTTCACTTGGGCAGTGGGGAAGACTTCGTTCAGTTGAAAGGCAATAGAACTGACAAATGGGGTGCAATACCAGTTCTCGAATTCCTCGGGGGACAATTCCCGGGGTGAGCGTCCCAGCCGCTCGTAGATTTTGTCTTCAGGAGTTGTCAAGGCGCTCACCAGGATGCGCGCCACCTGCCCATGCCGGTGCGTGAGCTCCTGTACGAGATCCAACGTGGTGAACAGTTGGTCATCCTCGGCTCCTCCAGTCGTCACGATTCCGGTGATCAGGAGAGAAATCCGTTTCCCTCCGACCTCAATCGTCATCGTTTCTCCCAGACGGAAGTGGAATGCCTCGGCCAGCGAGCGTCCCACCATGACCTGTGGTCGTTGGGCATCGTCCTCGATCCACGCGCCGTCGACGTGCCAATAGGGCGCCAAATGCCTCATGCCCGTCACCACCGTTCCCCCTGAGCACTGCACGGGCCGGCTGAACCATGTCCCCACCAGCGTGACGGTCCGGCCACGGAAGGTGGCCGGGGTATCCAGGAGCGGAGCGAAGGCGAGGATATTATTGCGCCAGAAGATATCCTTGATCTTGGGAATGCGATGCTCGGGCAGGAAAGTCTCTCGCCCCAGGCGGCTCACATCTTCGCCTCCTACCTCCAAGGGAAGCGTTCGACCCTTGGGGATGATGACCAGATTGGCGCCGAAGGCTTTCAGCTCTCGATTGATTTTGTCACCGATATCCAGAGCGACGGTGGTCATGGCCACGGCCACGCTGGTGCCCAATACCAATGCTGACGTGGCGATGGCTTTGCGCCGTCGTTGTCGTCGGAATGACTGGGCCACTATCCGGAAGAACATGTTGAAACGCCCACCGTCGTGTTGGACATCCATCTCAGTGCGCGTATCTTTCTGGCTGGCGTTTGAACGCTGCCGCACAAGATGGCATGTCACAGAAATAATACGTCTTGCCCTGATAGGTCATTCTCGGCCGGGCATCGGTGATACGCACCTTCATCCCGCATACCGGATCGACGGCTTCCAATGTTTCCGTCGTAGTAAATAGGGCCTCACCTTTTCGTAAATCGCTGACGGCGATGACGAGCGCGCCATCCTCGACGTGTGAAGGGAGGGGAATAGGATTGCACCCACCCGAGCGTCCGATCGTAGAGGGATGGATATCGGCAGCACAGTTCAGACAAACGATCGTCCGTCCCTCCTGCACATATCCATAGTCGCCACAGATTTGACAGGCGTCGAACGCCGTGCCGATCCTCCCATCCGGCGTCTTCATGGTGAGAAAGCGAACGATCGTATCGCCGGCATGATATCCCCATCGGTGAAGAGCGCCATCGTCGATTTCGGCCAGAGGAATCTTCACCAACCCGTTCTCGGCGTGAACGAGCACCGGAGGATCGATCGTCCGTGAGCGGTGCGAGTAGGCATAATTGACCGTCAATGTGGTCATGACCAGGACGCTGAGCGTCGCCATGGCCCGTCGCCAGCGCTTCGCCCGGCTCAGTTGAGCCATTCGTTTGCGCCGCTCTGGTCCTCGCAGAGCGGCCAATTCCGCCCATTGCGCTCGCTCCTGACCACTGGGAATGAGGGTGAAAATGAGGGGGAGGGCGAGGATCACGAGAATGAACAGGACGTCGTGCTTGACGACCGGTCCGATGAGGGCCATTTCTCGGCGTCCGAGGGGGATGAGACCGGCTTCGGCCAGCTCGTGAATCCCGCCAATCAACAGTTGGAGTGAGAAGACGATCAGAACGACGCCGGTGATCTTGAAGAAACGCCCAAGGTCCATGTGCACGGTCCCCCTGAACAAGGCGACGGCCAGGCCCACAGCCAGTCCGAGCCCCAGCAGGGCGCCGAAGAAACTCATCAGGCCTTCGGTGGTCAAGTTAATGGCGCTGAGGAGGAGAACGGTTTCAACACCTTCCCGAAATACCATGAGGAAGGTGAAGGCGAGGAGCCCGAGGGAATAGCCCGATTGTCCGTCGGTGGTGAAGGCATCGACGCGTCGCTCAATGTGACCCCTGAGATGCCGAGCTGTGTGCCACATCCACACCACCATGGTGCCGACAAAAAAAGCGGCCAGGAGCATAACTGCTCCTTCAAAGACTTCCTCGTCGGCGCGGATGTAACTCAACGCCCAAGCGCCCAGCGCGCTCGCCCCCATGGCCAGCCCCAATCCTCCATACACAGATCGGCTGAGGTCCGCGCGCCCCACCTTCCGGAGGTACGTCAGGATGATGCCGATGATGAGCGCCGCTTCAACACCCTCTCGCAGTGTGATGACGAGTGATTCCAGCATAATCTCTTTTTGAAAATGAATGTCAACTTCACAGACTATCATCGGTCGACCGGGAAGTCAAGGCGATCCGTCAACTCCCAATGGAACCTTTTGGGCTCGCGGTGGGCGATTGTTGGGGGGCCGGAAGCTCGCGCTCGGCAGTCGATCAAATTGACAGTGGTGAGGTTCAAGCCTATATTTTGCGGGCAATAGCTACTGTGCATACGAGGAGAGAGGAGCTATGTCTCATCATGTAACGCGCTCATCGGAGTTTCACCACCCCAACCTCGATGTCCTCATCGAAGAGGCGACGTTGAAAGCCCGGATTGCCGAGCTCGGAGCGGCAATCACGCGTGATTATGCCGGGCGCGTGCCACATCTGATATGCGTGCTGAAAGGCGCCGTTGTGTTTCTATCCGAACTCATGCGCACCATTGACCTTCCCGTCACCATCGATTTCATCGCCGTCTCCAGCTACGGGGATGCCACGCGTACGTCCGGCGAAGTGAGGATCGTCAAGGATCTGGATACCAGCCCGGCGGGCCGGGACGTCATCCTGGTGGAAGATATCCTGGATACGGGGCTGACGTTGAACTATCTGCTCAGCAACCTGCGTGCTCGAAACGTCCACTCCATCTGTGTGGCCGCTTTATTGAATAAGCCGGCACGGCGCCTGGTCGATGTGGAGGTCGCTTACAAAGGTTTCGATATCCCCAACGAATTCGTCGTCGGGTTCGGTCTGGATTGTGCCCAGCGATTTCGAAATCTTCCCTATGTGGCCGTGCTGAGGCAGCCAAGCCAGGTGTGGCCCGAGGGCGCAGCTATTGGAGGATGATCTCACGCAAAAAGCTCCGCCCGTGGGACAATGTGAGGCCGAAGTTCTCGGCCACCGTTTGCCCGATATCGGCCAAACTCGATCGCGTCCCCAGATGTGTACCCGCTCGCACGCGCTGCCCGTAAGCTAGAAGGGGGACGTATTCCCGCGAGTGGTCGGTAGATGGCGTTGTCGGATCGCAGCCATGATCGGCGGTGATGAGCAACAAATCGTCGCTATGGAGTCGGGCTTCGATCTCTGGGAGACGAGCGTCGAATTCTTCCAGCGCCCGCGCATAGCCTTCTGGATTATTACGGTGGCCATAGAGCATGTCGAAATCCACCAGATTGACGAAGATGAGGCCCGAACCGTCTGAGGCCGTTTCTTCGAGCGCGCGAATAGTCCCATCCACCGAGGCCATATTATTGCCGGCGGGAATCTCCCGGGTGAATCCTCGATGACAGAAGATGGAACCGACTTTCCCTACACTGATCGTCTGGTAGCCGGCTTCTTTGAGGAGGTCCAGGAGAGTTGGGTAAGGCGGCGGGATGGCGTAGTCGCGCCGGGCTTCGGTTCGCTTGAAATTCCCCGGCGTGCCGATGAATGGACGGGCGATGACGCGACCCACTCGATGTTTTCCGGTGAGCATGCGGCGGGCGATTTCGCAGATGCGATAGAGTTCCTCCAGAGGGATGACCTCCTCATGGGCGGCGATTTGGAACACGCTATCGGCCGACGTGTAGAGAATAGGATAGCCCGTTCGCATATGCTCTTGGCCGAGTTCCTTGATGATCTCTGTGCCCGAGGCCGGCCGATTTCCCAGCACCTTTCGCCCGATGGCTTTTTCGAACGGCTTGACGATCTCATCGGGGAATCCTTGTGGATACGTGGGGAATGGTTCTTCGGTGATGATACCGGCTATCTCCCAGTGCCCGGTGGTGGTGTCCTTCCCCTTGGAGGCGATGGCCGCGCGGCCAAAAGCCCCCGCCGGATGCTCCACCGGGGGGAGATCCAGAGGACGAATATTGGCTAATCCGTATCGACGGAGATGAGGAACCTGGATGTGACGAAGGGCGAACAGGTGTCCCAGCGTGTCGCTCCCCGCATCGCCATATTCGGCGGCATCGGGCATCTCTCCGATGCCCACGCTGTCCAGCACGATGAGAACGATCCGGTTGAAGTGACGGTTGGCGTGTATGGTGTTGGCCTGCCGACCCATGAGGTCGATCCTCCCAGAGCCGCCTCAACTGGCCGATTTAGACTCCGCTTCCACCGTGCCTCTATAGTAGAGGATGCGGCTGCAGTTATCGCAGGTCAGAATCTGCTCTCCTTTGCGTACGTCGGCGTATACCTGCGGTCGCACGGTCATAAAACAGGCCGTGCAGGACCCATCGCGGACTTCAGCCAAGGCCATCCCATCGCGCAACTGCACCAAACGGTTGTAGATGCTGAGCAGATCGGCAGCAATGGTGTTGGCCAGATTCTCGCGCTCGCGGGTCAACTTCTCCAATTCAGCATTCAATGTCTCCAGTTTCGCCGTACAGGCCTCGATGCGCACGTCGAACTCCCGGCGCTTGACCTTGATTTCCGGAGTCAGGGCTTGGATCTCCTTCTCCAGTTGTTCGATGAGGTCGAGCCTTTGCAGGACTTCCGTCTCCAAACTGTTGATTTTCTTCTTGGTCGCGTCGATCTCTCGGAGCACGGTGCTGTACTCGCGCTCGTTGCGCACCTGCATCAGATCCTGCTTGTACTTTTCCAGCGCCGATTCGGCGGCTTGAAGGTCGAGTTCCAGTTGGCGATGTTCTCTCTTGGCTGTATCCAGGCGATTCTTTTTGTCCAGGTAATCAGCAGCGAAGGTATTGAATTCGGTTTCTATGGCGGCTTTCTGCTTGGGGATATCGTCGATCTCTTTTTTGATCTCCTTGATCTTAATGTCGAGTTCCTGTAACGCGATAAGCTTCTGCAATTCTGAGTTCACAGTCAGGTCCTCCGACCAGCGGACATCTCCCCGGGAAGGGAACCGATGTCCGGCACGTTCTCAAAATTCCGTATCTCCAGATGATGAATCCTCGCTTTCATTTTCATTAAAACCTGCTCATTTTAACACACCTCACCGATCAGAGAGAAGACATCCGCGACATATTTTCTCGCGGTCCGAAACGAGTCAGATGACCGATGTCGAGAACCGATCCAGATCTAGAGCGCGCGATATCCCGGTCGCGCTCGCACGTAGGCGCCGGGGCGGTTCACTCTCACTCGGATCCGGTGATAGCGTCCATCGCCAGTGCTCGTTGGGTAGTAGCCGAGAGTGTATTGGTGACGCAATTCCTCAGCGATCTGTTCGAACACCTGAGGCAGGTCCCGCAATAGGTTCGCTTCATAATAAGCTCCACCCGTTCGATCGGCCAGGTCCCAGAGATACTGCTCCCCGTGCCGGTATTCCGCGTCTAATGGATCGTTTGGTTGTGGATGGCGCCGGGGCATCCGGGGTGGAGGCGAAGGTGCCGGAGCAGGCGTCGGATAGGGAACTCGGGAAGATGGTGGGTGAGGCGTCGGATATCTGTCCGGGTAGGGCGTCGGATAGGGATTGGGCATGGGCCAGCGGCGGGGGAGAGGGAATGGTCGAGAGGAGGGATCGGGCCAGCGACTCGTCGGCGGATTCGGGGGCGAAGGTGCCGGTCCAGGCCGTCGCCGTGGTCCGGGCAAAGGAGGCGTCCCAATGTCGATTTTCTTGGGGCGGCGAAGCCGGCGGCGAACGGCTTCTCGCGTATCATAGCGAATGGAGTAAACGAGCACGTTGGATTCTTCAAGATGTTGGCGGGTTTCTTCTTCGGTCGCTTCCCGGCTCGCCGTGTCCACTCCGTCGGTGAAGAGGATCAAGGCCTTGCGGCCCGCTACGGGATTCATCCACTGTCGGACGACCGTATCGACGGCGTCGAAAAGACGCGTCGATTCGCCTGATTGCAGCCGGGCCAGGGCCCGAGCGAGGATCCCGCGGTCAGACGTGAACTCGCTGAGCACTCTTACCTCGTCGTCGAATGAGACGATCATCACTTCGTCCTGAGGGTGAAGCTGTCTGATGAATGCCAGCGCCGCTTGTTGAATCCGCGGGAGCTCTTCTTCGGTGCTCCCGCTGGTATCGATCAACAGAGCAACATGGAAGGGTTCTTCCGTGTGAGCGAAGAGAGCGATGCGCTGCTCCACACCATCCTCGTAGAGGACGAAATCTTCTTTCTTCAAATCGTGAATGTATTGGTTCTGACGATTGCGAACGATGACGGGGACTTCCACGAGGTCGCCTCGAAGATGGAGGGCCTCGTCTTGCTCACCCCCCTCGACGGGGCGTTGAGAGAAACCCGTGACCGCAAAACACGCGATCATGACCCAGATGGCGAAAGACGTCGTTGCCAGGATGCGCATAACTGATTCCTCCTCGCTGGGTACTGAGCCTTCATCACCAGCATCGGTCATCTGAAATTATACATCGCCGCGAGTGGATGAGCAGCAAGGGGGACATTAAATTTCTCTAATGAACTCCCCTGGGAGTTTCGATCCACCGCATCGCCGAGCAGGCGAAGAGAGGCGTTCATGGATGAGGTCCCTCGCTGGGGGACTGTAGTGCGGTGACCTTCGCTGAGACCTCTCGGCCGCTTTCACTCCCTCCATTGGAGGGAGGTCAGTATCCGATCCGCCATCGTCTCTCGGTTATCCATGGTGAGCGAGAAGAGCGCTATATCCGGCCGGCTCCGTAACTGATCCAGGAATGGGTGGGAGCGTTGTTGGATGGTGGCAATGACGCGCTTGGAACTGGCCAAGGCATCGAGCACGATGTGACGAAATGAGGGCGAGAGCAATTCCATGGTGGCAATTTCATCCATGATGATGAACATCACGCTGGGATCGGATAACCCATGACGTATGGCCTGGACACCAACGCGATCGATGGTTTCAATATCGACGCGATATTTGCCGACCCGATGTAGGCTCTTCAAATCGACGCCGGCCATAATCCCCCGCTCGCCCGTGAGGGAAGCGATTTCAAAGCCGATTCGCCGGCCCTGAGCATCACGACGTTCGCGAGTGTAAAAACCGGCCGCCCGACCCGGCAGTCGAGGAATCAATCTGGTGATGAGCGTCGTCTTACCGACGCCCGGCCTTCCCGTGATCAGGATGTGGGGGCGATGTGTTCTGGCCATCGTGAGGATGATAACGAATGGATGTCCGTGGATCAAACTTTGCTCCCTTGGAGTGTTCATTCGAAGGCGGGGGCATCACCCAAGAGCTCAGCGACCACTCCGATGCAAGGGCCGTGATGGATCATCCGAGAGCCGGGGCGACGATGGGTCTTCGATGACGCGTTTCTTTTTCGCAGGGTGGATTTCAGGGCTGTCTCACTCATGAAATCAACATTTTCACTGTTGAAATGCGCCCGATGGATCTCGATTTAGGGAGAACCCTTCTCAACTCACCCAAGGCGCGCACGTTCAACGAGTTCCGGCTTCGCCGAGATGGCCGCCTCTCCCTCCCATCGGAGTTTGGCACGGGTTTTGCGCTCAGCTTCATTTCCTGGGGCGATTCAGGAAAGAGGGTGAAAACAAGAAACATGGGGGTAAGAAAATGAAGACGAATAATACTCGCGCTCAACACACGTCATTCCCACGAACTCTCCTCATCATCGGGTTCATAGGATGGCTGATGGTGATCGGGTGGGGCGCTGTGGAGCAGGTCACGGCCCAGGGTCCCATGACATATTATGTGGATGCCACGGCCGGCGATGATAGTCATGACGGACTCTCGCCGGTGACGGCTTGGCGTACCCTGGACAAAGTTAATAACAGCCACTTCCGGCCGGGGGACCGCATTCTCTTCAAGCGTGGCGAGATATGGTATGGCACGTTGGAGGTCAACAGCAGCGGCGAACCCGGCAATCCCATCACATTCGGCGCTTATGGCAATGGATCGCGCCCCATCATTGATGGTCAGTTTCGCCAGAGTCGAGCCGTTCAGATCTACGATCAGAGTTTCATCGTCATTGAATCCCTCGAACTTCGCCATTGCACGGGGAGTGGGCTCTGGACCGGAGGCCAGATCTCCGATCTGACATTTCGCGATCTGGATGTCCATCATAACGATTCTAACGGCATTTTCCTCGATCACGCCAACAACGTCATCATTGAGAATTGTGAAATTCACGATCAATCGGGATTGACCGATCCCTCGCTCTTAGGAGCCGGGATCGACGTCTTAGGTGGTACCGGCGTCCTAGAGATTCGCTACTGCCAGATCTACAATAACGCTACCCATGGTATTTATCACGAGACCCCGGGAGCGCATATCCATCACAACACCATCTATGGCAACGGGGTGGGCAATGCGAGTTTTGCCCAGCATGGCATCTATTCCAATGCCGACAATACCATTGTCGAGTACAACGAGATCTTCGATAACTACACCACCGGCATCTCCATGCGCGAGAGTGGAGGCGTTTGTCAATACAATACATGCTATAACAACGGATTCGCTCAGATTCACTACTCGCAACCCGATGAGCAGGTGGATGTCTCCAATACCGAGTTTCGATTCAACGTCTGTTGGACCACGCGAGATACGAGCTACGGATTCTCGGGAACCAATATGAATGGGGTTCGTCTGTTCAACAATACGTTCTATTGCGATACGCCGGGATGGACGGCGGCCGTGGAGATCCCCAGCAATTGTCGTAGCGTGACATTGAAGAACAATATTCTCTACGTGACGCATCAGTGGGCCGTCAGCCTGTTCGTGGTGAGCGGCGCTCGGGGCGTCGTGGAGGACTATAACTTGTTGCAGCGGGAAGATCGCCGTTCCGATGATGCTCACATCAACTGGCGAGGAGGACTCTATACATTGGCCGAGTATCAACATCTCTCCGGCCAGGGCGCTCACTCCATGGAGGGAGATCCTCGCTTCGTGGATCCACAATTACGCGATTTCTCGCTCCGGCCAGACAGTCCGTGCATTGATGCGGGCATTGATGTGGGGTTACCGTATCAAGGAAATGCGCCCGATATTGGGGGCATCGAATCGGATCTCGCTTCCCAACCCAATCCGTCGGAACCCGATCTGGTGATTCAGGCGCTGGCGGTGTCGCCGTCGTCGGCGTTTCCTGGCGATTCGGTGACCGTCTCGTTCACCGTGGCCAATATTGGTGAAGGAACAACCTCCTCGTCGTGGGTCCGCGTCGTCTTCTCGCCCGACGCCGATATTACGACCGATGATACCTCGCTGACCAATTTGGTCATCGATGAGTTATCCAGCCAGGCATCGCAGGACTTCACAACATTGGTCACCATCCCCTCCCAAGCCGCTCCAGGAGTCGCCTTCATCGGCGTGATCGCCGATGTGAACGGGAGCGTCCAGGAATCCGATGAGGGAAATAATACGGCGAGCGCACCACTCACTATCGACAACGATTCCTCCATCACCGTGGTGACGCCCAATGGGGGGGAGGTATGGGAGGTTGGTGAGGTGGTGACGATCACCTGGGAGTCGGTGGGTTTGGGTGACGGGTTGA
>RFHM01000146.1 GCA_003696865.1 Acidobacteriota bacterium
CCTCAAAGATGGTCCCCAAACGGTCGACGACCGTTTTGAACCCCACGGGATCTTTCAAGAGAGTCGTGATGTCGTAGAAGTTGATCCCCGGTTTGGGGAAATCCGGTACTTCGCGAATCAGTTTCTTGAGTTCATCCATAACCCGACCTGTTGGCTCACTCATCGACTATCAAAAGGCGACCTCGAAGCGACGGAACCGGCCCGTGGGCGTGAGCGTCGTTTCCTCGACCGCCGTGACGCGGGCGTAAGCGGGACCTCGCTCCAGTTCGCGTTTGAACGCTTCCATGGCCGCCGGCTCGCCCTCGGCCACGACTTCCACGCGCCCATCGGGGAGATTGCGAACATATCCAGCGATGCCATGACGTTCTGCGGCGCGGACGGCGAAGTAGCGATATCCAACGCCCTGGACGAGTCCACGAATCAGGAATCGTCGAGCGATCATCTCTCCACACAATGCCTGGAATATCCCCACCGCCTCGTGATCGCGTCCCCTTCGCTCTCAGGTGTGTGGTCGGGGCGAGTGGATTCGAACCACCGACCTCACGGTCCCGAACCGTGCGCTCTAACCAGGCTGAGCCACGCCCCGACTCTCATTCAAAAGAAGTACCTGACTGCTAAAAATCCGGCAAACAGTAATACTACAAAAAGGATCGATAAGATGTCAAAGTATTTTTCGATGAATTCCTTGACCCAGGGACCGAACACGCGCAGCAGCCCGGCCACCAGGAAGAAACGACCCGCCCGCCCCAGAGAGGAGATGGTGATGAATGCCCAGAAATCGATGCCCGTCGCTCCAGAAGCGATCGTGGCTACTTTATAGGGAATGGGAGTGAACGCCGCCGCCGCCAGAAAGATCAACCCATATTGCCGATACTGGGATTGAAATTCCCGCCACAGTGGCTCCACGTGATAGAATCGGATGATCGGCCACCCGACCGATTCCATGAGTGCCCAGCCGATGTAGTACCCCAGAATCCCCCCGATGACCGAGCCTATCGAACAGAAGAGAGCATAACGGAAGAAACGGAAGGGGGCAGCCACCACCAGCGCGATGAGCAGGGCGTCCGGGGGGATGGGGAAGAAGGAGGACTCGGCGAGGGCGAGAACGAACAAGGCCAGGCCGGCATTGGGCGTCTCCGCCCACTGGAGCGTCCAATCATAGAGCGCGCGTAGCCACGACTGTACCTTTCTGATCGGTCTGGTGATCATTCCTCCCAGCCGTGTTGGCCCAACAGCTTGACGAACACGCACCCCCCGTGATCTTCGATCCGGTTCTCGCGCTCGCCTTTGATGACCCGAATGAGGCGCTGTAACCTCTCCTCCCCCACCGGGATGACCAGCCTGCCCCCGATATGGAGTTGATCGATGAGCGGTTGCGGGATGTCCGGACTTCCGGCGGCGACCAGGATGGCGTCATAGGGAGCCAGTGGGCTCCATCCCGTCGTCCCATCGCCAACGGTGACGATCACATTATCCAATCCCAACTGGGCCAATCGCGCCGCCGCTTTCTCGGCGAGTTCCGGTATGCGCTCGATGCTCACCACCTGACGGGCCAATGAGGCGAGGATGGCCGTATGATATCCCGAGCCGCCGCCGATCTCCAGCACGCGGTCTTCCGGCCGGAGATCGAGGAGTTGCGTCATCAGCGCGACCATGAACGGTTGGGAGATGGTTTGACCACATCCGATGGGGAGCGGTCGGTCCTCATAGGCCTGGGAGCGAAACTTCTCCTCCACGAACACGTGACGCGGAATCTTGGCCATGGCCGCCAGCACCCGTTCATCGGTGATCCCCTTTCGGCGAAGAACCGCGATCATACGCCGCCGGGCTTCGGCGAAGGGGTCATTCAGCGACTTGGCTTTGGCGCCGTTGGTCCTCATAGCTCAACGAGTTCCAGGCCGCGGCCATCGACAGGGCCTTGTCATTGGTCAGATCGGTCTGAAGAGGGGTGACCGAAATATAGCCGTCTCGCACAGCCTGATAGTCGGTTCCCTGTTGTTCGTCCCAGAAGGAGAGTTCTTCGCCGATCCAGTAGTACTTGCGGCCACGAGGGTCGAGACCTTCCAGGATGCGCGTGCGGATGACTTTGATTCCTTGACGGGTGACGCGAACGCCTCGAATCGGCCCTCGAGGGACGTTGATATTGAGCACCGTGCGCTCGGGGAGCCCTTCTCGAAGCACCTTCTCCACGGCCACCGCCGCGAACCGGGCGGCCGGTTCAAAGTCGGTTTCGCCTCGTCCTTCGACGGAGATGGCCACGCCAGGCAGGCCATAGGCGATGGCCTCGGCGGCGCCGGCCACCGTCCCGGAGTAGAGCACATCATCGCCGAGATTCGCCCCTTGATTGATTCCGGAGACGATGATGTCCGGAGGCGCTCCGACGAGGATCTTATTCATGGCCAGAGTGACGCAGTCGACGGGCGTTCCATCGACGGCGAAGTGGGTGTCATCGATCTGATCGATGCGCAGAGGCCGACTCAGCGTGATGGCGCGAGAGGCGGCGCTCATTTCATGGGTGGGAGCGACAACGACGATCTCGCCGAGCGGTTGGAGACTTTTCTCTAAAGCGACAATTCCCGGGTGATGAATACCGTCATCGTTGGTCAGTAGAATTCGTGGCATAATCGACCATGGAGGGCCAATACCCCCCGCATCTTCTCCTGGGTGTTGGAGACCTCTCGAACGCGCTGCGAAAAAAAATGGTCGGGACGACTGGATTTGAACCAGCGACCTCTTGCACCCCAAGCAAGCGCGCTAAACCAGGCTGCGCCACGTCCCGACCCGGTTATGGCTTCGAAGAAGCTTTTATATCATCCCGGGTGAGCATTGTCAACAACTGCTCCAGGTCACGGCGGAGGTTGGCCAATGCCTGGCGCGCTTCTGGTGAGAGGGTCAACGGTTCGTCAGAACCTCGTTCGCTCGTGTGTGCCGATGGATCGTTGGTCACAATCTTCAGCTTAGCGCTATTGCGCATCTCAGCCGCCAGCCGTTTCTTGGCGCCGGCGATGGTGTAGCCTTCCTCTTTGAGGAGTCGCTTGATATGAAAGACGAGTTCGACGTCGCGCCGGCGATACACGCGCTGGCCCGCCCGATTCTTCTGGGGCGCGAGTTGGGGAAATTCCGTCTCCCAGTAACGAAGAACGTGTGGCTGAACGCCGGTGATTTCGCACACCTCCCCAATCTTGAAAAACAATTTGTCGGGGATTCGATTGGCTGCCTGCATAAGCCCTCCGATTGGTCGACGGGATCAGATCCTCAAGTGCGCAGGGCGCGCGTCGGGTGATAACGTAACACGCGATCGGCCACTTTCCCGTTGGCCGGGCGGCGCCCACGTCGCGTCGGTCGCGGCACCACTTCCATCATCCCAATCTCTCCCAGGTAGACCTGATCTCCCGCCACCAGTCGTCGTTTGATGGTCTCTAAAATGATATCTACGATAGCCACTGCCTCACGGGTCGTAATGCCGCCATGTCGCTTATATATCGCTCGAGCCAGATCTGCTTTTGTCACAACCACATCAACCTCCCCACCAATTTCTATGTTACGGCTTTTAACTATGCGTGTCAATGACGAATTATCACAGAGGGGCGCCCCAGGCAACCGGCGAACCCCAAACCAGGAGCGTTCGATGAGCGAGGCGTTCCAGGGAGATGACCTCTCTGGTATCCTCTGATCTCCCATCGCCCATGACGTTTCGTAACCCTCGAAGCCGACCGCTTCGGTCTCGTCCATCGCCGACTGGCCATCCCCTTTTCAAGGATCGCGCCCATCACTCCTGATTGCTCGGCCGAGTGATGAAACCGACGGGCTTCTCTTTGTCTTTCACTTCCCAGAAGACGTGGATCTTCTCGATGGGAACGAAGAAGATCCCTTCGTCTTCATCCTGAAGCTTGAGGACGTTGCCAATGATATCGACTAATCGACCGCGAACGGTGGCCGCCCCGCCATAATGAATTTCGATGGTTTTATCCAGATATTGCGTCAGTAACTGTTTCACCGGGTCGGACTCCTTTCCTGAGTAGTTGGAATGATAATCCTACTGGGAGCGCCGAAAGAACGTCAAGTGACCGGGAAGAGGGGGTTGATTCCTCCGGGAGGTAGAGTACAATGTGCATGGACCGCGGAGGGTGGGACCAAGGGCATGGCTTGGCGGAGGTGAATATGTACAAAGCAACGAAGGCCATCTATTTCTGCTACGGTCATCGTCTTCTCAACTACGAGGGAAAATGCAAGAATCTCCATGGTCATAATGCCAAAGTGGAGATCGAGCTCCAAACCGAAGCGCTGGATCACCGACATATGGTCGTGGACTTCGATGACATTCATCGGGTGATCAAGTCGTGGATTGATGAACAGTTCGATCATAAAATGCTCCTCCGGAGCGATGATCCCATCTTACCGGTGCTCCAGGAACACGGGGAACCCTGCTATGTTTTCGACACCAATCCGACGGCCGAAGCCATTGCTCGATTGATCTACGACTATGCCGTTGAACGAGGGCTCCCGGTGGCCGAAGTTCGCGTGTGGGAGACTGAATCGTCATATGCCAGTTATCGGAAGACGTTCGCTTAACATCGGGGGAGGATGGGATTGGGGGACTAGCGTCCATGGTGAGAGAGCGTGCTGGGCCGATGGCCGGCAGCGGGCCACGTTGACTCCTCGTTCCGGAGATCGTCCAGCGAAAGTTCACCTGCTGGAGGGGCGGTGGACCGCGCGGTGACTGCCCTCGGCCATCGTGCTCGATCGTTGATGGAGAGCGCTCATGGATCGGTGGGGAACTGATGGAGCGATGCGTTGGAAGGAGGACGGAATGGCCCTCTACCTGAACGAACAACAGGTTGCTCAATTGCTGACCATGCACGAAGCCATCGGCGCCGTCGAGGAGGCTTTTCGCATGTACGGGGACGGCCAGGCGGTGAACAATCCTCGCTCTCGGATTCGCCTGAGACAGGGGATGCTCCATCTGATGGCCGCGGCCCTCCCGCCATGGGGCGTCATGGGATTCAAGGCTTATACCACCTTTCGCCGCGCCACCCGCTTCCTGTTTCTTCTCTACAGCGCGGAGAGTGGAGACCTGTTGGCCATCATCGAGGCCGACAAGCTGGGGCAGATGCGGACCGGGGCGACTACCGGCCTGGCCACAAAGATCATGGCACGAGCGGACGCTCGCCGGGTGGGACTGTTCGGTGCCGGCTGGCAAGCCCAGAGCCAACTAGAAGCCGTGTGCGCCGTCCGACCCATCGAGCAGGTGAAGGTATTCAGTCGGCATGCCGACCGCTGTCAAGCCTTCTGTCACCAGATGACCGAACGGCTTCAGGTGGATGTCCGACCGGCGACCCGGCCGGATGAGGTCCTGGACGGAGCGGACATCATCGTGACGGCCACCACCTCTCGCCAGCCAGTATTCGATGGGCAGAAGCTCTCTGCGGGCGTTCACATCAACGCCATTGGGTCCAACTCCCTCATTCGTTGCGAGATCGACGGCCAGACGGTGAGTCGGAGCGATATCATCGTCGTCGATTCCCGCGATCAGGCCAAACGCGAGGCTGGTGATCTGCTGCCGCTGATCGAGAGGGGGCGGTTGAATTGGGAGCAGGTGTACGAGCTCCGCGAGGTCGTCGTCGGTCGCGTTCCCGGCCGTCGTCGGAGCGAAGACATCACTCTGTTCAAATCGTTGGGCCTGGCCTTGGAAGATGTCGCCGTGGGGAAGGTGGTCTATGAAAAGGCCATCGCGCAGCAAGTAGGCGAAGACGTCCTGTCCTGATTGATTTCGCTCGTGTCAGCGGAGTTCGTGGGAGTACTGAGAGCGTCGAGGGAACCTGCGCTCGCCGTCCCTGTGCCCTCTGCAGGCTGGCCTTCAGCGCTTATATTGGCCGGCGTGTCTGTGAGTGATTCCTCGTAAGTTCGTCATTGGCCGATTCCCCACCGTCTCCGCGTTCCGTGAATTCCACACCGACTGGCGTCCTCCTTCGAAAATCACCGCAAAGGCGCAAAGAACGCCAAGATCCTCCTACAGGCTCTTTTCATCCCCGCGATGTGGCTCGGGCGCGCGCCATGGGTGACTCCTTCGGAATGGGCTCTGAGCCCGGGAACAGCTCCCTGGGAGACGGTCTATTCTGACGGCAATGGAGGCTCGCTGGCGAGCGCTGCGCGCCGCTCGCGATGCGGGCATGTGCCGGACGGCGGCCCTCAAAGTAGGGATACTTGGATGTTGATGTGGAGGAGCATGGACGTGGACTTTTCTGATGGACGTGCGTGTATGGGGAAGGGGAGCATGAGGAGAGCAACGTCTTGGGAGCATTCTGTTGAGCGCCTTTAGCAATAAACGTTTATTTTTTATCTTGACTTGTTGATTGTTTTTGTGATATAGAACAATTGCCCCAGCGGGGATTCCCGAAAGGGTACTAAAAGGGAGTCTTGTGTGAAATGGCCAGCCGCCGCTCAGCGAGAGTGATTTGCCGGGATGGATGCTTTTGGACGAATCCCAAGCAGTTCTGGCGCTGGGTGCGGCAAGGGACGGTGGTGGTACTACAAGAACGGCCCCTGATTGGCAGATACCAGGGGCGACGGTGGGATTTCATGGTCACGGTTGGTCATGTGATTTTGGACCTCACGTGCCCAGAGCACCTTGACGAGGTCGTACGGGGCCGGTGGAAGGCCAAGAGATCATGAGGGATACTAACCGGCCATGGAGGAGAGCATAAGTTGTAACCAAGACCCTGCCCCCGGGGGACCTGGGGTGGTTGAATAGGTTTTGTCGGTCTGGTCCGAAGCCTTTTCTTGCGGGAGGGATGGGCGCGATGATCTTCAGTCAGCTCGAGTCGGTCTCCAAGAGGGACCGCGTTGTGGCTCTGCTCAAGGAGGCGATTCTTTCTGGAAAAATCAACTCTGGCGATCCCATTGTCGAAAGCCAGGTGGCACGACAGCTCGGCGTTGGTCAGGCGCTCATCCGCGAAGCCTTGATCGAGCTCGAACATCAGGGCTTCGTTCAACGCCAGCCCTATAGAGGGACGCGGGTGACGACGCTGAGCCGTGGAGATATTGAACAAATCTTCCGCCTCCGCAGTGAGCTTGAGCCTCTCGCCGCCCAGTGGGCTCAGGAGAACGCCACGCGGGATGATATCGAAGCCCTTCGGAGATTGGTGGAGGGAATGAGACAAGGTGCGGCTGACCTGGATCTGGAGACATTCTACGAGCACGATCTCGCCTTTCACCGCAAGCTGTGGGAGATGTCGAAGAATAAGTATTTGGTGGAGGCGTTGGAGCGGATTGTGATTCCCTTATTTGCCTTTTTCGTGATGAAAACCCAGCGCATCCGCGAGTCGTACACTCAAAGCGTCATCATGCACGAAAAGATTGTCGATGCCCTCGATACGATGGAAGCGATGGACGTTCGTCGACTCGTGCAGGAGATCATGGGAGCATTCAGAGAGGAGTGGCTGACCAAGCTCCTTCCCGATGACGAGTCCCCTCGCTGATCTGGTTCACACTCACCGTCGAGCGTCGAAGCGAGCAAGTGGCTCCGGGAGGTCCTAGCACACTCGTTGACCAACCGGGGTTGCCGTCCGACCCGCTGCACCTGGGACTCTGAGTCCCAGACTGAGGGTGGGATGTCATCGGTTCATGAAAGTGAAGGTATCTTCTGGAGTCAGCCATCCTCATCGGTCTCTGAAACACTCCGCTGAGACCGTCACTTAACTTCATGAGGAGGTGAGCCATGATAGGGAGGATTTGGCTCTTCACGCTGTTTATGGGCGTGGGGGTTTTCGGTCTCGGGATGTCTCCCGGTTTGGCTCAATCGGCTGCCGGGCGCCTGGTTGGCATTGTTCAGGACCAGCAGGGAGCTGTTCTGGTGGGAGCGACAGTCGTTGTGACCAACCTGGAGACGCAATTGAAGCGAAAGACCATTACGGATCATGCGGGGAGCTACGTCGTGCCCGAACTGCCGCCGGGATGGTATTCCGTCTCGGTGAGTCACCGTGGCTTCAAAACGGCGACCGTCCCCCGCGTTGAGCTTCAGGTGAATCAGAAAGTCCGACTGGACTTCACCTTGGCCGTCGGTGAAGTGGCCGAGAGTATGACTGTTCAGAGCACGGCAGTGCACTTGGAGACAGAAACGGCATCGTTGGGACAGGTCATCGATGAAAAGAAAATCGAGGATCTTCCGCTCAATGGTCGGAACTTCCTTCAGTTGGCCACATTGGCTGCTGGGAGTGTACCCATTCAAAATATCCGAACCTCGACTGCCTTGGCC
>RFHM01000019.1 GCA_003696865.1 Acidobacteriota bacterium
ACCTTTGACGTATCCGAAGGCGAACAGCGCGACCAGGGTAATCCCCACAGAGATCCACAACGCCACCCATATGGTGTCCACGGGCATGTAAGGAGCCAGTGGAATCAACCCGCCGACGACGTAAGATCCACCGATGGTCAACGCGCTCCTCATCGCCCGTCCCGGCTGGGGCGCTTCCAGCCCGAATTCGAACCGCATCATGAAATCGACCCACCGCGCCGGATCGGAGCGAATGGCCTCGACCACCGGAGCGATGTGTTCCTCCCGAAGGCCCCATTGGCGGAGAATGCGGGCGACCTCTTCGGCTTCTTCCTCCGGGATGTCGGCGATCTCCTGAAACTCCCGCATGCGCTCGGCATGGTAATGCTCCAGGTCGGTCTTGGCCGCCAGGTAGCCGCCCAATCCCATGGCGATAGCGCCGGCGGCGATCTCGGCCAATCCCGCGGTGACGATGATCTCGGTGGAAGTCACCGCGCCGGAGAGCCCCGCCGCCAGCGCGAAGGGAACGGTCAATCCGTCGGCCATACCGATGACGATGTCTCGCACGACCTGAGGAGCGGTGAAGTGTCGCTCAATATGTGGTGTCGTGGGCATGACATCCTCCTCTCCTCATGCGATGAACCTAACGAGGATAAACCACCAGACCGCCGGGCGAGCAGGCGCCATGGCCGCGCCTCACTCACCCTCCCCGGCCATGAAATAGGGTTCCCCGTCACCAAACCGTCTTCGTCTCACCATCTTCATCCCCACATAGGCGATCAGCGCGACCAGAACGACCCCGAACACGGCTCGATCGAACCGGGTCACAACTCGAACGGCCCACTCGATCTGATCGGCGAACAGATACCCGAAGACCACCACCAGCACACTCCACAACAGCGCGCCGATGGCATCATAGACCAGAAATCCTCGCCACGACATACCTCGCCATCCGGCCATGGGTGCGGCAAATGTGGAGAACCCGGTGATGAACTTCGCAAGGATCAGCGCCTTGGCCCCATGACGCTCAAAGAAATCTTCCGTGCGCGCCACACAACGGCCGGAACCCAGCGTCAGCCGACAATAAATTTTCAGGAAGGTGAGCCCTCGCCGCCGGCCCACCCGATACCAGAATGCATCGCCGATGAGCATAGCGGCGATGGCACTGGCTATCACGCCGATGGGATGCAACAGGTGGAGCCGCACCATGACGCCCGCCGCCAGCAAGGTGAGAGTGCCAAAGAAGGGGATGACGCAACCGAACTCCAACAGGGCCGCGCCAAAGACCATCGCGTAGCCATAGCGGATCATGAAGGGTAGGAGATCGGCGAATCTCTCGAGTATCACGGCATTCAGCTCCCTCACCAGGAGATTCTCCTCTTCGTCCGCCAGGGAGCGTCGTGGCTCGCCTTCCGCTCCGCGACGTCGCCCCAGGGAGTCAGTCATGGCGCGCGCCGAGCCATACCGCAAGGATGAAAATGCGTAACGCAAGCTGGCAGCTCGCGCCACCCTCATTTTCCAAGGACTCGTCCATGGCACGCCGAGCCATACCGCAAGGATGAAAATGCGTAGCGCAAGCTGGCAGCTCGCGCCACCCTCATTTTCGAAGGAGATCCTCTACGGCGATCTTCTCCTCCTTCGTTCCAGATGCTCGACCAACTCGATCTCTTCCTCCAGCCGCTCCACCAGGGAGGCGATACGAGGCAACCGAATCTCTCGTCCCGTCAGCAATCGATAACTCGCTTCGATGCCCCAGGCTATTCCGACCATCGTAGCCAGAACCCAGAGCTGACCGGGCGCCGTCTGTACGGTGTGCCAGAGCAGCGCAGCCAGCGCTCCTAGACAGGCTATCATCCCCACCAGTGAAATCCACCTCCGACTGTGCGTCCGTCGGGCCAACCGGGCATTGGCTCCATTGACCGCCGCGAAGATGAGGAGAAACCCGGCGCTTCCCATGGTGGAAATGCTGGAGAGATCGAAGAGATTGGCCACCAGCAACGTCACCCCCGAGGTGATGAACAGCCCCTCGATGGGCCGGTTCCACACCTTCCGCTCCAGCGCCGCGGGCAACTCACCATCCTTGGCAATGGCATAGCTCAACCGAGTGGCCCCATAGAGGGTGGCATTGATGGCCGACGCCGTGGACAACAGGGCGGCGATGGCGATCAATGTGAATCCGGCGCTCCCCATGAAGGGTCTGGCGGCTTCGGCCAGCGCATAGTCCTTGGCGGCAACGATCTCATTCAACGGCAAATTCCCCACCGTCACCACGGCGACGAGCACGTAAAGCAGGATGACCAGCACGACCGCCGAATAATAGGCGCGGGGCAACGTCCGTCGAGGCTGTCTCACGTCCTGAGCGGCATTGGCGATGAGCTCGAATCCCTCGTAGGCCAGGAAGATGATCATGCCGCCGGCCATGACCTGCAGCGGTGGCGACCAGTGCGCCAGGGCGAGTCGATCCCCCTGCACTCCCCGGAGCCCAAGCGCCACGAACAGGAAGAGAATGGCGACCTTCAGTCCGACAATCCAGCTCTCGGCCTTGGCGATGAGGTCGGCACCCAGCATATTCAATCCCGTGATCATCACCACGATGAGGCTGATCAACAGGTGCTTCCACAATGGCTGCATCGCCGGGGGTAAAAAAGCCGCGCCATAGCTTCCAAAGGCATAGGCGTAGAGCGACAACATGACCATATAGCTCAGCCAGAGCAAGACGTTGAGACTCCCGGTGAGCACCCCGGAGCCGAACGCGTGATCGAGGAAGGAGACCGTGCCGCCGCCGGTGGGACACGCGACCGAGAGCTTGGCGTACGAATAGGTCGTCAGTATGGCCACCAGACCGGCCAAGGCAAAAGCCACCGGCGTCCCGCCCTGAGCCAACTCTACGGCGAGCCCGAGAACGGCGAAAATGCCACCCCCGACCATGCCTCCCACGCCAATGGCCACCACGCCCCAGTAACCGATGTTCCCCGTGGATGATGTGCTCATTTCGTCCGCTCCTTCCCCTTCCCGTCCAATCCGGCGAATGCCCGACCACCAGCGGCATCAACGGTCAGTGCACGAAGAACTGGAATTGTATCATAAAGGCGTCATTGGGGACCGCCATGGCCCGCTCCCGCCGGAAGACATAATCGGCCATGACCTTCACCCGGTCGCCTTTGATGTAGTAATTTATTCCCACCGTCGTCCAGCGGAGATCCTTGTTGTTGAGCACCAGCCGGTTGGGATCGAATTGCTCGAACTTGATGACCGCTTGAATCCGCGAGGTGAGAAATTGCCCCACCTGAACGTAATAGCCACTGGCGGTGAAATCCCGCTCAGCGGGCTGACGGAAATCCAGATGAGCCTGGAGATATTCGGCGCGCAGCGAGGTCCCTCCCCAATCTCCGGCCAGTTCCAGACCGACTCGCGTGTCGCGTCCGCGAAAGTGCCGCAACTCCAGGCCCCGTCGATCAGGGCAACATCCCCGGAAGTCGACATCGCGCGCCCGGCGGGTGGCCAACGCTCCTCCCAGACGCACCGTCACCGGCCGTCCGGCGAGCTGCCGGTGACGAATGACCTCATAGGTGATCCGCGTGGCGATGAGCGGTCCTATGCCGTGAAAGCGATGATTGGCCCCTCGTCCATCGAACACGCCCCAGGCATAGGCCAGGCGGCCGTCCATGGCCCGTCCGGCCAGTTGCAGGCCCCGATCCCGGGTGAACGACTTCCCTAATCCCCCATTGGGAATCAAGTGGTCGGTGGCTTGAGAACGATCGATGGTATATATCCTGGCGTCGGAGGTGAAGCGCTCCATGCCGAACGGGGGCTTGAATTGACCGATTCTGATCCGAGCATGCTGCCAACGGGTGAATTCGACCCATGCTTCCTGAAGGTAGGCACGACCATCGGTGTGGCTCTTGTTGCCCTCCTTGAAGATTCCCTGGACATAATACCGCACCCCTTCGCTCACCCGTCCGCCGATCATCAACTTGAGTCGTCGCAGGGCATACAAATCCTCTGCCCGTTCCCGACCGGTGTAGCGGATCTGGGCATACAGGCTCCAGTGGATTTTTCTCGATGGGGATCTACTGGGGTGCGGGTCTTCACGCCCCGCAGAAGCGGTCTGTCCCCACACAACGGCATTGCCGCTCCAGAGGACCCAGAGCACAGCGACGAGGAACAGAAGACCTCGGCCGGTCAACCACCCCTGAAGATCTCGGCGAGTCGTTTGCAACACCCACTGCCTCCAGGCCAACAATCACACATTCATTCCCCGGCGATCGGTCGATCCGACGCACGGTCATCGCGCTTCGGACCACCGACTGCTCATCATCGGCGACAGATTGTCGCCTCTCCGGTCACAAAATGGGAGGTCTTCCGTCGGAGGTCAGACCGGAAGACCTCCCTGGGGGCTGGGTCAGCGTAGGACCCCGGTCGCCGCTCAATCCTTCGTTCCAGCACTGGGAGATCCGGGCGGCCCATATTCTCGGTCTCTGGGCCTCCTCACCAGACGGGCAGACGCTCAGGTCACCGCTCGAATGATCATCAATGTGGCGATGATCACCAGGAACCAACCGAAGATCCTCCTCATCTTTTTCTTGTCGATCCCGATGGATTTTCGCGCGCCAATCTGGCCGCCGATGAATACGGCCACAGCCAGCATGAGCGAGACCCGCCAGTCCCAGTGTCCGGAAATCACATGTCCAACAAATCCGCCGGCAGCCGTCATTCCCACCATGAATGCGCTCGATCCCACAGCCACATCCATGGGGATGCCCAGCAGTAGCACCATCAACGGAACTTTCAAGATGCCGCCGCCGACGCCCACCAATCCACTGGCGGCCCCGGCGATGAACGAGGCGGGCAGCGCCACCAGCAAATTCACACAATACTCCTGGCCACCGAACTGCCGTCGCCAGTAGGCCCAACCTTCTTGGACGCGCCCGCAAACCGTCTCCATGTGGAACTCGCGCACCATGAAAATGGCGGCGAAGGCCACAACGCCGGCGAACAAGATGGAGAGGAATTGGCCGCTGAATCGCCCCGAACCGAGACCACCAACGAATCCGCCCAGCGTCGTCGCCGATTCCAGGACGATGGCCAGTGGCCAATCCACTTTCTTGGCCTTGCGAAACACCAGCGTCGCCGAGAGCGACGTCGTCATGATGAGGAAGAGACTGGTCGTCGCGGCGACGTGGAAATCGATGCCGAAGAACACCTGGATGGGCGTGTAGAGCACACCGCCACCCTGCCCGAGCATCGAGAACACCGTCGCCACAGCGAACATCAACACGAAGAGGATGGCCAGCATGCCCACAACCATCGGTCATCCCTCCTTCACCGCCGCCTCTCGGCAGGGGATGCACACTTTCTCATCGCCCAGAATACGACCGTATGGCTCGGCGACCATCTCGCCACACCGATCGCAGACGAACGAAGAGAAGGAATGGGGAGGATCTTCCCACGAATAGTTATGAACCTCCCCGATGTTCAGAATCTGCTCGTCGGGAGCGCTCATCACTCGCTCGATGAGAGGCTCGACGACCTCCGGTGGCACCTCCGAGGCGGGGACGCCCTTCTCGCGGTAATCCCGGAAAAACGGCGATTCCTTACTGGCCAGCATGGCTTCCGCCTTGGGCGTCACCCGCACGGCGCGCCCCGATTTCTTGTCGATCAAGGTCACGCCCCATTTCCCATAATGCAACTTCTTGATGTTGCCCTTGCCGAACGTACAACCAGTGATCACCTGGATGCCGTCGGCGAAGCAGGTGGCACAATGATCGTCACCCAACTCCACCAGGGCGACGAGTTGACCATCTTTGGCGCGTTCGACGCCCAGCGCCCTCATGGCGGCATCGCCGACGCGCAACCCCATGGGCATGGCCGGGCATTTATGTCCGTGGAATCTCTGTCCGAACACGAGTAGCTCTTTGTCGATCATGATGTCCTCCTTTTCAACTCTTCAATGTGTCCAACACGTTACTGGTCCATCGGGGGCGAAAAGGTTACATGCGGTCGTCCGCGAGATGACTGAACGGTCTCTCTCATCGTCCCCTCCACAGCAATGCCTCCCATTCCATGTGCCTCTTCCGGCGCGGGAAACCAGTGCCGCGTTCGATTGCAGAAAGCGCATACCGAGAGCATCACCGGCACCTCGACGAGCACACCCACGACGGTGGCCAGCGCCGCTCCCGAACCGGGCCCAAACAGCGCAATGGCTGTGGCCACGGCCAGCTCAAAGAAGTTGCTGGCGCCGATGAGCGCGCCGGGCGCGGCCACGTTGTGAGGAACCTTGAACAGCCTCATCAACCCATAGGTCAGGGAGGCATTGAAGTACACCTGAATCAGAATGGGCACGGCAATGAGCACGACGTGCCAGAACTTGGCCGTGATGTTGTCCGCCTGGAAGGCGAAGATGAACACCAGCGTAGCCAGCAATGCCAGCACGGTGATGGGATGAAAGAAGGCCACGTAGGTATCCTGGAACCAGGCCGCTCCTTTGAGGCGAATGAGCAGCGTGCGACTCAGACTCCCCAGCGCCAGGGGAATCACGATGAAGGCGATGACGCTGTCGAGCAGCACCCGGAACGGCACCGTCAGGTTGCTCGCGCCGGCGACGAGCAACGTCACAATGGGGGCAAACAGCACCAGCATGATGAGGTCGTTCAACGAAACCTGGACCAGGGTGTAGGCCGGATCGCCGTCGGTCAGATATGACCAGACAAATACCATGGCCGTACAGGGAGCGGCGGCGAGGATAATGGTTCCGGCGATGTACTGATCGGCCAGCGACTCTCTAATCAGCGGCAGCCAGAGGTGCTTGAAAAACGCCCAGGCGAAGAAGGCCATGGAAAACGGCTTCACCATCCAGTTGACGAACAATGTGATGAGAACGCCTCGGGGCTTGCGGCGCACATCGAGAATGCTGCCGAGATCGATCTTGAGCATCATGGGATAGATCATCAACCAGATGAGGACGGCGATGGGCAGATTGATCTGGCTCCCCGGGGCAAATTCCAGATGCCGGAGCGCATCGGTGAGTCCCGGCAAGAGCTTGCCCAATAACACGCCGGCAATCATGCAGAGAGCGACCCATAAGCTCAGGTAGCGCTCAAAGACATTCAGCCGCTTGAGAGGAGCGGTTGGGGTCACGGCCTCCTCGGGCCTCCCGGCAGAAATACGATCACGGCGAATACGCGAATGGGAAACTGTCATGATGTTCCTCCATCACTTTTTTTGAACTCCACCCTCGAAAATCACCGCAGAGGCGCAGAGAACGCAGAGATCCTCCAATTGGCTCTTTTCATCCCCTCGATGTGGTTCGAGCGCGCCACGGACGACTCCTTCGAAATAAGGGTGACGCAAGCTGACAGCTTGCGCTACGTCTCTCAACAAGCCCATTTTCATTCCTTCGGTGTGATGCCCCAACACCATGGGCGACTCCCTCGATTCACGGGTTTGCGTTCTGGCTCCTTCCGACCCTACTCTCGCTCATACACCCACGTTCCATCGCTCCCGCCGTTGCTTCACTGCCGCACCAAGCTCGTCGGTGATCGGAGAGCGGAGCGCCTGGACGGAGGAGCGGTCGACTTTTTCATCCGCGTCACGTCCTTGCGAAGAACATCGAACAACGGGAATACCGTCCGAAGGAATTTTCGCAACGCCCGACCAACGTCGTCGTCCAGCGTCAACGAATAAAACACGCGCGTCCCCTCACGCCGATCCTGGACCATCCCGGCATGCCGAAGATAGGCCAGATGCCGCGAGAGCAGCGGTTGGGATAATCCCAGAATGGCTTGCATATCACACACGCACAATTCCCGTCGAAGTAACAGATTCACGATTCTCAATCGAGTCGGGTCGGCCAACGCCTTGAACATATGCTCTAGCCTCTTCATAATTCCCTCCGTCTATACGTATAAGCAAATATTATGCCGATTCATCCGATGCCATGCTGTGAGAGCCGAGAGCGATGGAATAGCCTGATGGTGCAGAAGATAATGATCTCGAGGGCGGGCCGGAATTTTCCTTGAGGCGCGCGCCGAAGCCGTGATTTCACCCACCCCTGGGGGATCTGGCGCGATCGCTTCTACCAATCCACGGAGGGAGCTCTCGCCCCGACGGTAGAAGAAGATGGCCGGGCGGCCGCCGGGCCTCACCGCTGGAAGCGCTCCATATCGGTCGTGCTATTCCGGCGGACTTATACGCTCGTCTCCTGAGCCTATCGCGAAGCTCGGCCACTCTGAGGCCGATCATCAATGAGCGGTTTGGCGTTCCACGATCACCTCACGGCCATTACCGTCAGGGCGTCCGCTCGACGACCATGGCCACGGCCTCGCCGCCGCCGATGCACAATGTCACCAACCCTCGACGCGCCTGCCGTCGCTTCATCTCGTAGAGGATGGTGGTGAGCAGTCGCGCGCCACTGGCTCCGATGGGGTGGCCGAAGGCCACAGCGCCACCGTTGACGTTCACCTTCTGCGGATCGAGATTGAGGAGCTTGATGGCCGCCAGCGTCACCACGGCGAACGCCTCGTTGATTTCGAACAAGTCAATGGCATCCAGGGAGAGCCCCGTCTTCTGAAGCACCTTCTTGATGGCGTCGACGGGAGCGACGGTGAATTCCTCCGGCGCGCGCGCCGCGGCCACCGAGCCCACGATCCGCGCCAGAGGTTGACATCCCAATCGCTCGGCGCGCTCCCGCGACATGACCACTACGGCGGCCGCTCCATCATTGATCTTGGAGGCATTGGCTGGCGTGATGGTGCCTTCCCGCTCAAATGCCGGTTTGAGCGTCTTCATCTTGTCGAAGTTCACGCGCTTGGGCTCCTCATCTTCGCTCACCAGGATGGTCCCCTTTCTTTCCGGAACCTCGACGGCGACGATCTCTTCGGCCAACCATCCCTGCTCCTGCGCGCGTAACGCGCGACGATAACTCTCGGCGGCGAAAGCATCCTGTTCTTCCCGAGAAATACTCAAGTTCCGCGCGCATAATTCGCCGGCATTGCCCATATGAAAGTCGTTATACACATCCCACAATCCGTCCTTGATCATACTATCGATGAGTTCCCCATGACCGAGCCGGTACCCCCGGCGAGCCCGCTCCAACAAGTAAGGGGCGTTGCTCATGCTCTCCATGCCGCCGGCGACGATGACATCGGCATCGCCAAGAGCGATGGCCTGCGCCGCCAACATGACCGCCTTGAGTCCCGAACCACACACTTTGTTGATGGTCATGCATTCGACCTTGGTGGGCAGCCCGGCGAAAATCGCCGCCTGGCGCGCGGGCGCCTGCCCCACGCCACCTTGCAGCACATTGCCCATGATCACTTCGTCCACGTCTTCCGGCGCGACGCCCGCTCGATTCACCGCCTCTCGGATGGCGGCGGCCCCCAACCGAGGGGCGGGAAGCGCGCTGAGCGATCCCAGAAACGAACCGACCGGCGTGCGCGCCGCTCCGACGATGACGACATCGCGTACATTTTCGGCCATGTCTCTGTCCTCCTCTCGATTCTTCCCGGATCACGTATGGAATCGCCATGTGGGCCGGGAGGACCAAGTATACCAGATCCATGGCATGGAATCATCGGATATCTTCCATCGGGATGGACCAACCCGACGTGGGCCGGAAGAGAACCTCCTTGTCCGCCCACTCCCTGTGGTATATAATGTGGGCGTCCACCGAATCTCATAGTGGAGGTTCTACGGAGGTCGGTCATAGCGACGATATTCCAGAGAAACGAGGCCAACGACCCGAAACTCGCGTGAAGTCGCCTCGATCGGCAGGGGTTCGGAACTCCTTATGAGGAGGTCAGCATGGGGTATTGCGATGAGTGCGGGGATGAGACTCGGTGGCTCACCGTGCCGCAAGCCGCTCGAGGTTGACCCTCAGTCGTGAATCGCTCCCAGCCTCGATGGTCAGCCCACGGAAATCCCTTTGCCTGATCACTCCCTATGGAATATAATATGTGCGTCAAGAGGACGAGAGTTGAACATGGTCAGCAACTGGTGGGCAGGACTGAGGTGGGGAAGTCGTGTACTCTGGCCTGACCGGGAAACTGTTCGGCGTGCC
>RFHM01000147.1 GCA_003696865.1 Acidobacteriota bacterium
CCCGGAGGCGAGCCGATGAGCTTGGACACCGAGTGTTTCTCCATGAACTCCGACATATCGAACCGGATCATGGCTCGCTCCGACCCGAACAAGAATTCGGCCAGAGAACGAGCGACCTCCGTCTTGCCCACGCCCGTGGGTCCTAAGAAGAGGAAGCTGCCCACCGGCCGGTTAGGATTTCGCAAGCCAGCGCGCGATCGTCGAATGGCCCGGGCCAAGGCGGAGATGGCCCGATCCTGACGCACGATGCGGCGATGGAGTTCCTCCTCGATGCGCAGGAGCTTCTGCATCTCTTCTTCCTTGATGGCCGTCACGGGAATACCCGTCCAGCGGGAGATGACCTCTTCGATGTCGGCTCGCGTCACTTCGGCCAGCGGTTCTTTGACCTCCTGATCGACCTCATCGAAGTAGTACCGATGGGCCCCATGAAGCGTGGAGAGCCGTTGCCCTTCCTCCTCGTCCAGTTCGGCGGCGGCATGGCGCAGTTTCACCCGCGCGCCCGATTCGTCCAGCAGATCAATGGCTTTGTCGGGCAGGAAGCGATCCGTGATATATCGATTGGAGTAGTAAACGGCGGCGGTAATCGCCTCATCAGTGTATCGAACGCCATGGAAGGCCTCGTATCGCTCTTTGATTCCCTGAAGAATGTGAATCGTCTCCTCCTCGGTAGGAGGTTGCACGCGCACGGCCTGGAATCGTCGCTCCAGAGATCGATCCTTCTCGATCGTCTTGCGAAACTCGGCCGGCGTCGTCGCGCCAATGCACTGAATCTCCCCGCGGGAGAGGGCCGGTTTGAGAATATTGGCCGCGTCGAGCGATCCCTCGGCACTGCCTGCTCCCACCAGCGTATGCAGCTCGTCAATGAAGACGATATATTGAGGGTTCTCGACCAACTCCCGCATGATGGCCTTGAGGCGTTCCTCGAACTGGCCGCGATATTTGGTCCCGGCGACGATCAAGCTCAGATCCAAGGCGAGGATGCGTTTTTGGCTGAGGAAGGGGGGGACTTCGCCGGCCACGATCCGTTGAGCCAGTCCCTCGACGATGGCCGTCTTACCGACGCCCGACTCGCCGATGAGGCACGGGTTATTCTTGGTTCGACGACAGAGGATCTGGATGACCCGTTCCAGCTCGCTCTCCCGGCCGATGAGGGGATCGAGTTTCCCCTGGAGGGCGGCCTCGGTCAAATCGCGACTGAATTCGGTCAAATGGGGAACGTCTTGTTTCCTCATTTGATGACTGTGTTCGCGCCCCATTTGGCGGAATACCTCTTCCCGCACCCGACCCGTCTGCAGTCCCTGTTCATAAAGGAGTTCGGCGGCCAGCGAGTTTTGCTCCCGCAACAGACCCAATAACAGGTGCTCGGTACCGATCGACCGGTGACCCAATCGCTCCGATTCCTCGGCAGCGTAATTGAGCACGCGCTTGGCCTGGCGACTCAACGGGAGTTCCACCGTCGGCGAGATCTTCTTCCGAACGACGGTTCGCCGTTCGACTTCGCGGCGAATGGCTTCCACCGCTTTGAGCGATCGGAAGAGTCGGGCGGCGAGATCCTTATCCTCACGAAGCAATCCCAGGAGAATATGCTCGGCCTCGATGGCCGATGCACCCAGTTGACTGGCCTCATAGCGAGCAAAGAAGATGACGCGCCGGGCCTTTTCGGTGTATCGTTCAAACATAATTCACCTGGGTGTCTCGGATAATTGGCCGTTTTCCAATCGAAGCACGCGGTCGCATCGAGCGGCGAGTCGCTCGTTATGAGTGGCAATGATGGAAGTCAACTCGTTGCGCTCATGTAACTGTTGGAGGAGGGCGAACATTCTCTCCCCGGTTCGACGATCCAGATTCCCCGTCGGCTCATCGGCCAACAGCAAGCGTGGCGCACCGACCAGCGCCCGCGCCAGCGCCACTCGTTGCTGTTCGCCTCCAGAGAGTTCGGCCGGACGATGTCGGATCCGGGAGCCCAATCCCACCGCTTCTAATACTGCTCGGGCCCGATCCGCCGCCGTCGACCGGCGTACTCCTCTGATGAGTAATGGCATCATCACATTCTCCAGCGCCGTGAATTCCGGCAACAGATGGTGGAACTGAAAGATGAATCCAACCATCTCATTCCGGAATCGTGCTAAGTCTACCTCACCCAACTTGGAGATGTCAAACCCCTGGACGAGCACTCTCCCGCCCGTCGGGCGGTCCAAGCCCCCGAGCACATTGAGCAACGTCGACTTCCCCGCCCCCGAAGCGCCGACGATAGCGATGAGCTCGCCGCGACGCACCGTGAGATTGAGACGATCCAACACCAGAACCTCCGCCGGACCGGTCACGTAGATCTTGGTTAATTCCAGCGCCCGGACCATCGCGTCCTCAGCCTGCTGGTGTTCCATCGAAGAGGCTCCCTCCCCGGCCATTTCCTCGCCGGTCGCCTCCTCCGGTCCGAATTCCACCGCTCCCTGAGCCTGGAGGGTGGAGCCACTGTCCCCGTCACTCATACCGCAATCCCTCCACGGGATCCAATTGTGCCGCCTGACGGGCCGGATAGATGGTGGCCAGGAAACTGATGGTCAAGGCAATGACGGCGACGATGGCGGCGTCGATCACCCGCACGTGAAACGGCGCATAAGAGATGGAGAAGATCGTCTCGGGAAGGTGAATGAGATGATACTTGTCGGCCACCCGAGAGACCACCGCCCCCACCACCAATCCGAAGGTCGTCCCCACCGCGCCCACCAGCAGGCCCTGGAACATGAAAATGCGCCTGATGGATTGAGAGGTCGCTCCCATGGCCATGAGGATGGAAATATCCCTCGTCTTTTCGACCACCATCATGATCAGCGTGGTGATGATGTTCAGGGCGGCAATGAAGATCATCAACGAAAGGACCACTACCACGATGACGCGTTGAATCTGAAGCGCGGCGAACACCGGCTGATTCAGTTCCTGCCAATCGGTGGTCGTATACCCCGGACCGATCGCCTCCAGAACCCGCGCGGCGATGTCCTTCACCTTGTAAATATCGGCGACCTTGATTTGAATGACCGTGGCCACATCGTCCAATCCCATGATCCGCTGCGCCGCCCGCAAAGAGGTGTACGCCCAACTGGAATCGTATTCGTAAAGGCCGGATTCGAAGATGCCGATCACCTGAAACTGTTGTTCCCTGGCCGCCAACCCGAATGGGGTGAGCCGCCCTTGAGGCGAGAGCACCCTGACATAGTCGCCGACCTCGAGATCCAACTGCTCGGCGAGCACTTTCCCCAGGATGATCCCTTCCTGTCCCGGCTCGGTCGACCTCAGTCCTTCGATGCTCCCTTCGATGAGCGTGGCGTATACCTCATTGGCCTCCCGAGGCGCACTCAGATCCACTCCTTTGATGATCGCCGGTGCCTGACCCGTGCTGGAGAGGATCACATTGAAATAGGTCGTCGGGGCGGCGGCGACGACTCCGGGAACCTCCATCACCTGCTCGACGAGTTCGCGATAGTCCGCGATGGGCTCTCCATCGGCTCGCAGGACGTTCAAATGAGCCGTCCCTCCGAGAAGTTTGCTCTGGATGTCTTCGTTGAACCCGGCAACTAACGCCAGAGCGATGACCAATACGGCGACCCCCGCGGCGATGCCGATCACGGCGATGGTCGTAATGACGGCGATGGCCGCTTGCTTGCGCTTGGCTCGCAGATAGCGCGAGGCCACGAAGATCTCGAAAGCGCGCGATTCCGGTGGGTGATCCCGCTCGCTGTAAGGTCGGTCGTTCACGCTCCCCCGCGCCTCCACAGAAAATGACCGCCGAGCGCGCTGGGGACCTCGACGGCAGCCATCTCAGCGACCTCGGTCAACATCGCTTCGCCCCTCATCACGGGCTCGTAACCCATGAACGCGTCCTCGCGATCCCCGGTCTGCTTCACGAATGTAATCATACACTTCTCTTCCCACAGGCTCAACCTGTGCCACCAGCATACAGATGACGACATGCTCCCCACGTCTCCGTCCGGCGTGTAGCGGGTGGGACCGGTCATCACCTCGACGTCACGCTGCAGAGTATGGAAACGTCAACGCGTCTTGCAGAAAAATGAGACATGGACAATAAACTCCATTGTGTTCACCGAGCAAAGCCAATATAATCTGTCACTGTCATGGCATTATACAATCGACAGCCACCACGCAAGCGAGGCCGAGGACGGAAGAAGCCGCCTCCGGAGAAGACCTATTTGGAGACCGAGTACCTCGTCCAGTTGGTGAAGAAGAAGACGCCACTATGTATCAAGCTGATGTCCAACGAGGAAATCCACGGGTACATCCAGTACTACGACAAGAATTTCATTCGAGTCACTTGCCCGGACGGAGCACGACTGTTCATTTTCAAGCACGATATCAAGTATTTCTACGAAGAACCTCCCGAATGATTGATATGGTGTGGAGTGGGAGCGGTCACAGAAGGGCGGGAGCCCGTCGATTCGCTTCGGCGATCAGCAGGATGAACCGACGAGCGACGATGGTCCGAGCCTCCCGTGAGCCCCTCACCATCGGGAGGCCGGGCTTTCCGCTTGAGGCTCGCCACCCGGAGAGCGGGCTCGTACGGGTCCCCTCGTCGATGAGACAAACTGCAGGATGAACATGGCATGGTAAGAAAGCGACGCGCCGTCGATCGAGAAGAGCTGCAAGACCGGATCTTCGCCTTCGCCATACAAACGGATGTCGAGGATGATTCTTTCCTCCTGCAACCCATCGACTTCGACGATCCCGAACAGGTCCGGTACTGTATCGATGGATTGACTCTGGCGTTCATCACCTATTGCTATCATCGGCATCCCCGCGGCGAGAACTATTACGAAGTCATGCAGCAGCTAGAAAAGACCAAACCCAACTCCGCGGCTCGGCGCCGGCTGCGCCGACGCGCCGATCAGGCGGCGGCCAAGCAAATTCCGTTCATCATCACGCTGAACAAGTTGTTGGAAGAATATTATCGGTTGCGAAAAACCCTGGAGCAGTTCGTGGCCACCTCGGACGTGGCGAAATAGGCGTTCTGGAAGCCGACGAGATGACTTCCTCAATGTAACGAAAGAATACAGATCATCACCCATCGGGTCGCTGACGGCCGAGGATTCGGTACAACGCCGCTCGCTCCTCGGTGCCGATCTCCCCGGTGAAGAGAAGCGCGCCCGCGTACACCACAGCCTGCAAGGCGAGCACGGCGACCATGAGCAGTCCATCGACGGAGACAAGACGAGCCACACCATAGGCGACGAGCGCCGCGCCGCCAATCCTGAGGACCGAACGCAGAGGCAACAACGCCCCATATCGCTGCAGCACATAGAAGGACGCAAGGACAGTCCCCACACCCATGGCCATCGATACGGCCAACGCCGCCCCCACCAGGCCATGTCGAGGAATGAGCCAGCCGTTGCCGGCAGCATCCAGCACCAGGGTCAACAGCCCGATCATCACCGAGACGTGCGGGCGTCCGCTGCTGGTGATGATCGTCGTCAACACGTACAGCAATCCAAACAGAAGCATGCCGAAGGGAGCAATGCGGAGCGCCGTCGCTCCGGCCAGATATTCCGGCGTATAAATGAGGCCCAACAACCCCTCAGCGTGAGAGGAGAACAAGACCGAAAGCAAAGCCATGATCATCAGGCTGAATCGCACCGTATGGGAGATGTATCTCCTCGTCGTCTCCCGCTCGGCCTTGAACGTGGACTCCGAAATCAGCGGGAAGGCCACGAAGGTGATGGCGATGATCGATTGCCAGGTCACGTTGGCAATGGTCATCACGGCGCTATAGTATCCGGCCATGTCGCTGGCCAACTTGGGGTCTGGCGATGAGAGCGCCTTGATGAGCAACAGATCGACTTTCTGCAGCGCATTCACCATCAAGATGAACACCAGGACCATCGACTGAAACCCCAATAGATCACGAACCCGCACCCGTCCTCTCGGCTTCGGCCAGCCAACCATGAACGCGGCCAGGCTGAGCACCGTGAGGCTGGCCAGCAGCCAGCCACTGAGGGCTCCTACGACGGCATAGCCCAGCGCAGCCAGGCCGATCACAAAGAGCATCTTGAACGTGGAGTACGAGAAATCCAGGATGGCCTGCTTCCCGAACTGCTTCCGTCCATTCAACGTTCCCAGGAAGACGGCATACAGGGAATAACTGAACGTGATGCCGGCGGTGATGCGAAAATAATCGGTGAGCCGTGGATCGTGGAGCGCCCGGGCGATGAAGGGAGCCAGGAGGACATATCCTCCGGCGATCCCACCACCGACGAGAAGCTGGAGCTGAAGGGCTTTCCGTTTGACGGCTTCGGCCAGCGTTTCTGCCTGAGAGACGAATCGGGAAACCATCTGAACCGTCCCGGTGATGACCACGGCATTGATGATCGATGCCACGCCGGCAGCGATGCTGTACAAACCGAACTGTTCAGCGCTCAGTACCCGCGGGAGCACCAGGTAGGTGGCCAATCCGGTGAGCATGAAATAGGCCTTGGCGGCGGCAATGTACAGCGTTCCTCGTCCGGCCAGTCGAACGACATCGACGCGGGGAACGTCCGGTTCTTCCACAGCAACGGATCTCGAGCCGAATCGATCCTCATTCATGATGATGGTGATCAACTCTCCGCGATGCGCTCGGGCGCGGTCATCAGGAGACGTGGCCGTTCCTCCGGTACGACTCGACCATCATGGTCCTCCGCCTCTTCCTTACATAGCAGCGAGGGATTCACCAGGTAGCCCCCAATCGATGAGGTGACGTTGCGTCACGCCCGTGTCCTTCCACGCGATCCACCGAAATGGAGCCAGCGCCAGTGATGGCCTCATCGATCAAGCGAGCGAACCTCGCGCCGATGATTCGCCAATCATAACGAGCCGCCGTTCGCTGCGCTTCCCGCTGGGCGGCGCGGGCGAAATTCGGATCATTCAGCGCCCGGGTTAATGCCGCCCGCCATTGCCGTACATCTCCCGGTTCGACGAGCAATCCATTCTCTCCGTCCCGAATCACTTCGGGCAACCCGCCGACGCGGGAGGCGACGACCGGCCTTCCGGCGGCCAAAGCCTCCAGACACACCACGGGCAGTCCCTCCGTCTGACCGTTCTCCAGGATGACCGACGGGATGGCGACAACGCGGCAACGAGCCAACCACAGGCGTTTCTCCCGTTCCCCGATCTGTCCCAGGAACAGCGCGGGCACCCGCCGTCGAGCCGCCAGAGATTCCAGCTCGCCGCGCAACGGCCCATCGCCGGCGACGACGAGAAAGGCGTTCTTCACGCCCTCCATGGCTTCGATCAAGACGCGCACACCCTTCACCTCTACCAGACGACCGAGGTAAAGGACGATGCGCCGTTCCCCATGAAGGGCAGATAGCGTCTGCGCGAGGGCATCGTCATCGGTCGGCTCTCTCTCGCCCTCACGGCCGAACGTTGACTGAATCGCCTCTGGCGCGATCTCTTCGATGGAGCACGCATTGCCGAGCAGCGGTTGAGGTGCGATGTTGACGCCCATAGAGATGACGACCACTTTCCCCTCCGCCTCGGGAACCAATTGCCGGAGTTGCTGGCAGAGTTCGTGGCTCACCGTCACCACTTTCGCGCTACGGCGCACGATGAATCGAACCACGTGCCGTCCGCCGGGCAGGCGCGCGAGCCATCGCAAGGCTCCCGAATGCTCGACCACCACATGCGGTTTCCCCAGCATCCAGGAGGCACAAGCGCCGACCACGCCCGCCGGCATAAGCCAATGGGAGAGGATGATGTCGCTCGCTCGCCCCAACCGCCACGTCCAGAGGAAAAAGGCGATCATATAGAATGGAAGCACCAACCAGGCCAGCCATTCCCGCCGGAGCGCAGCGCCGCTATCTGACGTCGAATCCAGAATCTGAGCGCGTCGAGGA
>RFHM01000148.1 GCA_003696865.1 Acidobacteriota bacterium
AGCGCTTCGATGGTTGCCTGGAGCAAGTGGCGCGCCTGAGATGCTGCAGAGGAGCGATCACGTTGCGTCTGAGGGAGTGTGAGCAAAGGGGAAAAGCAGATGAAAGCCCCGATGGATAACGCGTATCGGTATCTGGCGAGTCCTGATCTCCTCTGGTCCACGTTTGGTTCGTTGCTCAGACACTGACGGTGGGAGCCAGGTCGGCTTGTTCGGTGAATATCACCACCTCGCCATCCTTAGCATCCACAGTGAACGCGTCGCCTTCTTTCCACATCATGGTGATGGGGAGTTTGACGTGTTCGTCGATGGTCCGTTTCAGATAGCGGGCTCCATACGCCTCGGAATACCCCATCTCTACCAACCGATCTAACGCCCCATCGGTGACCTTCAACGACTTCCCGGCCTGCTTCATTTGATGTTCCACTTTCCGAAGGTACATCTGGGCGATCTGACGGACGTCCTCTCGGCAGAGCGGCGAGAAGACGACGATTTCGTCCAACCGGTTGCGGAATTCGGGCGAGAATCGTTCTTCGGCCACTTTGAGGATTTCTCGTTTGATCGACTCGATCTTGGACTTATCCTGCGGCGCAAACCCCAGGGGTTTGAGGTACCGCTTGTATTTTTCGCTGCCCAGGTTGGAGGTCATGATGATGATGGCATCGGACAGATAGACCCGTTTACCACGGCCATCGGTGATCCAGCCTTCGTCGAAGGCTTGTAAGAAGAGGTTCATCAAATATGTCGATGCCTTTTCGATTTCGTCCAATAACAAGACGGTGAACGGATTGTCCCGGAGTTGTTCGGTCAGCACGCCACCACGCTCGCTCCCTACGATGCCGCGAGGCATGCCGATGAGCTTCTCGATGCCGATCGTTCCGTCTTGATATTCGGAGCAATCGATGCGAATCATCTTCTGCTCGTCGCCGAACATGAACTCGGCGACGGCTTTGGCCAGTTCCGTCTTGCCCACGCCCGTGGGTCCAAGGAAGAGAAGCACGCCATCGGGGCGATAGAAATTCTCTTTGAGCGGACCCTTATTGAGCCGCAATCGTCGGGCCACCGCTTCGATGGCTTCCCGCTGACCGACGACGCGGCGGGCCAGGGCTTCTTCCATTCCTTTGAATCGCTCGCTCACATCGCGAAAGATCATATCGCGAGGGATGCGCGCATCTTGCGAGATGACTTCGATGACATGCTCCGGTTTGACGATGAGTTGATCGGGCTGGTTGATCTCCACCTTGACCGACGCCGTATCCAGCCAGCCGATGACCTTATCGGGCAGGTGGAGATTGCGGATGTACCGCGGAGCCATCTCCAGCGCCGTCTCGATCGCTTCATCAGAGATGGTCACCGAGTAATTTCGCTCTAATCGCGATTTGATGCCGCGCAGGATCTGGCGCGTCTCTTCCAGATTGGGTTCCTCAATCTTCACCAGGCGGAATCGTCGCGCCAGCGCCTCATCTTCGGCGATATACTCCTTGTACTCGTTCATCGTGGTGGCGCCGATGATGCGAATCTCGCCTCGGGCCAGACTGGCTTTGAAAATGTTGGCAGCGTCATTGGATACGCCCAGGGCCGCCCCCGCGCCGATGATGGTGTGGGCTTCATCGATGAACAGGATGATATTCTCTCGCTCTTTCACCTCGTTGATGATGCCGTGAAGTCGCTCTTCGAACATTCCTCGGAGCATCGTTCCGGCGACTACGCCGGACATCTGGAGGCCCACAATATGGGCGTTCCGCAGCCGCGGAGGGACTTTCTCCGGTTCCAGTTCGATGAGTCGCGCCAGGCCTTCGACCACCGCCGTCTTTCCCACGCCCGGCTCCCCCACCAGCATGGGCGAGTTGGCGCGTTCCCGATGGCAGAGGATTTCCATGATTTGTTGCAGTTCGCGCTCTCGGCCGATGAGGGGAGGGAGCTTATCCTGGCGGGCGAGCTTATTGAAGCTGATCCCGAAATGTTTCAGGTAGGGAGGGAGTTCGTATCTCCGTCGATAGCGCTCCTCCCGTTCTTCCCGAGTATGGACCCGGGTCATGATCTTCTTGACCACCATGTCCGGGTCGGCCCCCAGTTGGCGGAGAATCTCCACCGGCGCTCCTTCGCGGCTCTGGAATAGACTCACAAACAGGTCGGCGGAATTGATCTCTTTCCGCCCTCGTTGGCGGGCCCGATCATAGGCGATGCGGAGCAACGGGCGGACGGCGTGTACGCGCATGCCGCGGCCGGTGTACTGGCGGGGCACCGAGAGCACTTCATGCAACGCGCGGATGACCGTGTCCGGGTCCAGATTGAGGCTCTGCATGACCTCGTTGAACAGACTGCGCTCGACTTCAATGAGGGCGAGGAAAATGTGTTCAGGGCCTATGAAGTTATGATCAAGATTGCGGGATTCTTCCATGGCGCGCGACAGCACCCGCTTGGCGCTCTCCGAAAATTGGTACGGCCCAAAGTCAATCATATCGATCCTCCAGAGATTCTATTATACCAACAGCCCTTGCCCGGCACAACTTACCATCCGTCGCCGTCAACGCCGGTCGTGGTCGGTGCGCATATCGCATTCTCGCTTCACAGATCTTCGGCCCGCTTTTCTATACCAGAGCGAGCGGGACTCACGGGCGAGAAAAGCGGGCCCCTCTCCATTCCGGCGATCAGAATTCTTCGCCCTCGTATCCGGCGGCCGCTTTCTCTTTTTCTTCCTCCTCTTCCGGTAATTCGGCGACCGCCACATCGGTCGTAATGAGCAAGCTGGCGATGGACGCCGCATTCTCCAGAGCGACGCGCACGACCTTGGTGGGATCGATGATCCCAGCCTGTTCAAGATCTTCCATCCGTTCGGTGACGGCGTTGAAACCGATCTTCTTTCCCGTTTGTTTCACGCGGCTGACGACGACGGCACCATCAACGCCAGCGTTCTCGGCAATCGTACGCATGGGCGCTTCCAGCGCCTGCTGGAGGATGTGGAGACCCGTGTCTTCGTCGGGTTCGGAGACCTCCACTTCGTTCAACACATCCTGAGCGTTGAGCAGCACGAGACCACCGCCGGGGACGATGCCCTCCTCGAGGGCCGCCCGCGTAGCATTCAAGGCATCTTCGGTGCGGGCTTTGATCTCCTTCAATTCCGTCTCGGTGGCCGCGCCCACGCGGAGAATGGCCACGCCGCCGGAGAGCTTGGCC
>RFHM01000149.1 GCA_003696865.1 Acidobacteriota bacterium
CGTAGCGCAAGCTGGCAGCTTGCGCCACATGGGCCTGGGAGTCCGGCCTTGACAAAGGGGGAGGGGCGCTCTATGGTGCCCCTCTCAGGACTCGTCCGGAGAGGATTGAAAGACTGATGGCGACATTCGAAGACGTCGTTGTGAGAGTCAGAGAAGGGGGTCACCTCGACCAGGAACTCGTAGAGCGGGTGGCCCGCGATTACATTGAGACTTTCGGTTCAGTAGAGGATACGATGCTGTATTTCGAGTGGTTGGAGTTAGACCGGCAGATTGATCCTGATGATTATGAGAAGCGGGAAGCGTTGGTCAGGCAGTTTGTGAAAAGGGCGAAAGGTCAGGCGCTGAAGATCATTCTCCCCGGCATGCTCGGCGATGTCCGCATCGGCCCCTCACCATGACGCGAATTCAATGTCCCTTCACTACGGTCCACTGGAGGCAATGGCCCATTTGTCTGACCTCATTTCTTGTTGAGCAGCTAATTTCTGACTCTCTTTTCTTCGCCTGATCCGAGAGAATGTCTTGAGCACATCCTTGGTGTCGAAATCCTGCAACAACCGATAAAGTAACCGAATGGCGCGGTCCGCTGGAGGTGAAATTCGTTCCTTCCCCGTTTCCCATCGCGATACAGTGACCTTGGTGACGCCTAAAATAGCTGCCAGATCAACGGCGCGTAGATCCATCTGTTTCCTCAAGAATCTGATTTCCTCGCCGCTGAGCAAACTATCTTTCTTGAATAGATGCTCGGCAATTGCGCGATGGAGTTCCTTGACTTGTGGAATCTTAGGGATAACCTCACCGCAGTGCCTGCATCTATATATTTCGATCCGATGTAGAATGATGTTCCTCAATCCCGATTCAACATACTTATAATCTCCTTTTTCTTTGCGCATCCTTTTGCCACAGTTCGGGCAATACATGACAGTCCCTCCTTATTTATCTGAATCCCGTAATCAAAATGAGTGTATCGCCCTCAAAGGCGAATACAATGGATAATTTCTCATCTTCTTTGATCGACGCCGTCAACGACATATTTCCATCGCTTTCGATCTTTGTCCCGCTTCGGTTGCACGTTTATTTTCCCCACCTCGAAACAGCCGATCACGTCGCTCATGTCGAATCCCCGCTCTCTCATTCGATCTCGTAAATGAGGCATGGGGATTACATATCCCTCTTCGAGCAGAGCTCGAGCCTTGCGTAGTGCATCACCAACTTTCAATCGCTCAGACACGTTTTTTCACGAGCTCCTTATCACTCCGCATAATCAGTGTAGGTATGAGTTAACAAAATGTCAACGCCAGATTGGGTTAACAAAAAGTTAACCGAAAGTTTGTGACTCGATGGGATCGTCCGATCTATACTGCCGGGCCAGCCTTGACAAGGGGGAAGGCATGCTCTACCATGCGCCTTATGGGACTCGTTCAAATGAGGATTGAAAGATCGTGAGCAAAGAGAAACTCATCAGGGAATTGATCAGTCGGGGGTATGAGGAATTCGCCCCGGAGGCGGCGGAGAATTTCATCGATCTCTTCGAGTCTCCCGAAGACGCTTTGCTCTACCTGAAGTGGATGGATCTCACTCCGGAAAAGCGAGAGAAATTCCTCAAAGAGGAGGTTCCGAGGGCCAAGAATCCCGAACTCCTTCGCCGGCGTATTATGATGAGTACGCCCGATGTCGTTCCCTAGAAGCGTTGCCTGATTTTTCTCCTCACTTCCTTGGCATCTCCCGTTTTCTTAATTTCCTCAACAATGAGGCCCTCCAATTGACTGATGTCGGTTGCCGATAATCCCAGTTTTCCACCAAGGCCAATTCATTGATATATGTTGTCGGCTCACGGGTATAGTTGAGCCATTCGAAGAAGGCGATGGCTTCCTCTTTGGAGACGTTCAAATCTACGAAGAGGAGGTTTCCCAGTCCTGGGATAGATTGACGATACCCGGGGCGTTCAGTACGTCATTGATCGGGACGAGGCGGGGATCGAATCCGAGCTGACGGATGAATCGATCCAGGGTCAGTCGGGCGTGCATTTCATTGACCGCCTCAACGGCGAAGGTCATCGGATTGTTGAGCTCATAACTGTAGCCGGGCATCGATTGGCTCCCCTGGCTGTGGCCAATCTCATGCCAGAGGACGTTTAATCCTTGGGCCTCTCGCACCGTGATCGGCCGACCTTTGTGGAGCTTTCTCATGGCGCTCTTAATAAGCTCCCGGGGTTCACGGTGAATGGAGATTTTCTTTTCCCTATTGGACCACATGCCCCAGAGGCCCTTTATCTGTAAGTTCCAGAAAAATGATTTGATCGTCTCTCTGGCAGATAACAGGCCGTTCTGAAGCCGCTGAATGGCGTTCTCCAGTTTGGGAAGGGACGTCGGGGTGGATGGGCCTTCCAGGATGGCATTGAGGGTGGAGATTTCGGTGAGGAGTCCATAACGGGCGGCTCGGTCAACCATCGATGGTGGGAGCGAACGAACCAAATCGCCCGGTGAGGCGCGGAAGCCTTCCTGGAGTTGGATTCTAGAGCGGCACTATTCGTAGTCAGAGTCATTCTGCCCACCCGGCCCACCAATCTCCTCACAGGATGCTATTGCTTTCTGGTTTTTCCACTGCCGTTTGCTCGGCTCCTCCGCTCCCCCTTGACAAATCGCGCGAAAGATTGTAAGTACTTACTTACTTTGTGAGAAGGAGAATCGTCATGGCGGTGACCCGAACAGGCCTCAAGGCCAGACCCAAAAAGCAACGTCGGATGAGCGGCCAGGAGCGGCGGCGGCAGATCGTGCGGGCGGCCATGGATCTGTTCGCTCGTAAAGGATTCAAAGGCACGACGACCAAAGAGATTGCCTTGGCGGCGGGCGTCAATGAGGCGATGATCTTCCGCCATTTTCCCACCAAAGGCGACCTCTACGCGGCCATCATCGATTACAAGATGGATCAGTGTGGCGAGTGGATCTCGCGCGTGCATGAGGAAGCTGCCCGACGCAAGGATGATCGCGCCATGTTCCTGGCGCTCGCTCGTGGCATCCTGGCGTTTCACGAGCAGGATGGCACGTTCATGCGTCTCTTGCTCTATAGCGCCCTGGAAGGCCACGAGCTGAATCGCATGTTCTTTGAGACACAAGTGGTCGAGCACTTCGAGTTTCTGGCCGATTATATCGCTCAGCGAGTCCGCGATGGTGCTTTTCGACCGGTGAATCCGCGGGTGGCGGCCCGAGCCTTTCTGGGCATGATCACGCATCACGCCCAGGTGCGCGAGTTGTTCGATCCTCAAGGTCGATTGCTGAACGTGGATAGCGATGCGGCGGCTGCCGAGCTGGTGGACATCTTTCTGGCCGGCGTCGCCCGACGATGAATCCCGGACCATCATCTGGTCAGCGCGAAAGGATGAGGGGACGATATGACCATTCTATCGGAACATGGGTCGGACGTGACATTCGCCCAGCCCGTCTGGATGCGCTTTTCCATGGCCCTCTGCGAGGCGGCTCTGGAGGGGAGCGCGCCTCTTGAGAGGCTTGGAATTGCCCGTTCGTCCATGAAGGAGGGTATGTGGTTATGACATCTCATCGCATTCTGTTCTCCCTGGCAGGGATTTTTCTCCTGGGCTCGTTGACGCCATGGATATGGGCCCAGGAAACGGCGCATTCAACGACTCGACTGACGGCTCAGGCGTCTTCAGGAGAGCGCGTGGGAATTGATCCCCAGCGTCGGCGGCCGATGTCGCTGCACGATGTGATCTTGATGGCCTTGCGCAATAATCGTGATATCGAGATCGAGCGCATCAGCGGCGAGCAGGCCGCCTATCAATTGAATGCCGCGCGCGGCCGGTACGATCCGGAGATCGCTACGAACTTTTCTTTTCAGTCGGCGACCGTGCCCGTCGGCTCGGTGCTCGCCGGGGGAGCCAGCGGGAGCGTCTCCACCGATACCACCGTCTATGGCGCTTCCATTCGGCAACTTCTTCCCGGGGGGAGCAGTTATGAGCTCACGTTCGATAACAATCGCCTCACCAGTTCCAACGTCTTCATCACCCTCAACCCGCAGTTCAGCAGCAATCTGAAGTTCACCTGGCGGCAGCCGTTGTTGCGCAATCGGGGATGGGATGCCAATCGGCGCGCCATTCGCATCGCCAAGAAGCGCCTCGATCTGTCCGATACGGAGTTTCGCCAGCGGGTCATCGAGATCATCAATCGCGTTCAGAAGGCCTATTGGGATTTGGTGTTTGCCCTGCGCAACGTTAAGGTTCAGCAGGAAGCCGTCGATCTGGCGCGCGAGCAACTGGAGATCAATCGGCGCATGGTGGCGGCGGGCACGTTGGCGCCGGTGGAGATCATCGCCGCCGAGGCCGAGGTCAAGCGACGCGAGGAGAACTTGCTCACGGCCATCGAAGGCGTGACCGTGGCCGAGAACATCCTCAAGGGGTTGATTCTGGCCGAGCGAACGGATCCCCTGTGGCGCGAAGCGATCATTCCCACCGAATCGGCGGAGATCAAGACCGTACCCTTCGATCTGGCCGAGGCCGTGCGTACGGCGCTTCAGTCCCGGCCGGAAATGGAACAGATCAAACTGCAGCGGGAGATCAATGATCTGGACGTTCGCTACTTCCGCAACCAGACGCGTCCTCAACTGGATATTGTGGGGATCTACGAGATCAATGGTCTGGCCGGCCGATTGCGGAGGGACGAGAATCCTTTCTCGGCGGGGAATCGCGTCCTCCTCAATCGCGTCAATGCGCTCTCGGAACTCGCCGGGTTACCGCCGTTGGAGTTGCCTCCGCCGGCGCGATTGCCGAAGTTCCTCATCGGAGGGCAGGGGCAGGCGTGGGCCAATCTGTTCGGCAACGATTTCCGGACCGTTCAAGTGGGCATCTCGTTGAGCCTTCCGCTCCGCAATCGAACGGCGGAGGGGAATCTGGGGGAAGCGCTCGCCGCCCATCGGTTGCTCGAAGCCCAGCGTCAGAAGCTGGAGTTGGCCATCGAAATCGATGTCCGCAACGCGCTTCAGGCCGTGGAGACGGCCCGCAAGCGGGTGGAGGCGGCCCGCGCCGCTCGGGAAGCGGCCGAGGCCAATCTGGCCAGCGAACAGCGCCGCTATCGGGCGGGAGAGACGACGAATTTCATGGTGCTCACGCGACAGAATGAGCTGTCGGCAGCGCGCGCTCAGGAGTTGCGCGCATTGATGGACTACAACAAAGCGATTGCCGATCTTCAGCGGGCGACGGCCACGACGCTGAGCGCCTATCACGTCCAGATCGACCGTCCGCCACGAGATCGCTGAGCCGGAGAGGGGAGTGGGACGCGATGCTTCCTCTGAGGATGAGAAGGAGGATCTGGAAGGAGAAGACGATGATGAAACAATGGATTGCTGTCGGTTTTTTCACTCTCGCGCTCATCGGATTGAGCGGATGTAGCGGGCGAAGAGCGGCATCGGATGCCGTCAGCGCCCATCCGGAGAGCGTCTTGAGAGTGAAGGCGGCCCGCGCCGAGGCGCGCACCATCGATCGTCATATCGAGATCGTGGGTACGTTGTTGCCCGACGATGAGGTCGTCGTGAGCTCCGAGGTGGAAGGCACGGTGGCCCGCGTCAACGTGGATCTGGGGAGCTTCGTCCGTCGTGGGCAGATCCTGGCCGAGATCGATCAACGCGAATTTCGGCTTCGTCTGGAACAAGCGCGCGCCGCTTTGGCCGAAGCGCGCGCTCGATTGGGGCTGCGACCCGATCAGGGCGATGAGATCGATCCCGAGCAAACGCCATTGGTCGAGCAGGCCCGGGCCGCTTATGAAGATGCGCGGGCGAAGTATGAGAGCGCCAAACGGCTCCATGCCACCGGCGACATTCCCGAACAGCGCTACATCGAGGCGGAAAAGACGTTTCAGTCTCGCCGGGCCGCCTATCGCGCGGCGATTGACAGTGTGCGCAATC
>RFHM01000150.1 GCA_003696865.1 Acidobacteriota bacterium
AAGGTGGGGGAGGTCCGGCTGGAGTGAGCGAGGGGCGGGGGGTCGGTTGTGGAAGCGGAAGCCGCTGCTCGGGCGATGCCCCTCGGATGAGCGTGACAGGAGGTGGAAGGCGATTCCCTTGTTTCGGTAACGTCAGACGGCGGAAGGGGCCCGGTATCTCATTGACGGGTTCCGGTCGGGCGAAGCCAACGGCTGCGCCACTAGGCTGCTGGAGCGACCACCTGAAGAGAAGATCAGCAAAAGGTATGTCCAGGGCGTTCTGTTGGGAAGTGAAGGGTAATGGCTGGTGGGGCGGCGTCAGGTCGTGGAGCGGTTGTGACGGGAGATCCTCGGTGTTCTGTTGGGATACGACGGCGCGCGCTGGCTGATGTTTGGAAGGTACACTGCCGGAAATGTCACGCCTCCCAAGGGAAACAGTTGAGCGTCGACTTCCGTTCATCTCTGAACGAACTGGCCAGATCGGCGATTGCCAGCGGCCATCCCTCCAGGGTATTTTGTAGAAGGGCCCGTCGGGAGCGCAGATTCTCCAGAGGCTTTCTCCGAAGATGAATGCCATGGATGGAGTGAATCGTTGCCTTCAGGTCGTCAAGCGAACCGCGGTCAGATTGATCGAGGATGATTGTTTCGGTCAGGCCAAAGGGGCGGCCTATTCGTTCATTCTATTTTTCTTCCCATTATTGCTCTTCCTCCTGGCGCTCCTGGTAGTCACCGATACGCTCTCTCTTTTCGCCCCCTGGCTATTGGGGTTCATCTCGGACGTGGTACCACCGAGTACACGCGCGCTCATTCAGAACTACGTCTCGGCCATGCTCACCAGCACGCCCACCGATCTGCTGGTGGGCACGTTCGTCGTCATGGTGTGGATCGGCTCCGGCATGATGGTCACGTTCATGGAGGGACTCGACCGCGCCTATCGACTCCCGCCCCGCTCTCTGGTCCGACAACGGTTGGTGGCGATTCTGTTGATCTTCCTGGTCGGCATTCCCATGATTCTGATGGTCATTTTGACGCTGTTCGGTTCGCTCATGGAACGATTCATCGAGTCTCAATTCCATCTGGTGCTCCCTTGGTTCTGGACGTTGGGACGTTGGGGCGTCGAACTCATCGCCGCTATGATCATGATCGCCATCATCTACTATGTTGGACCATCCCGCCGGCCATCGTGGCCGAGAGTGCTTCCCGGAGCGGGACTGGCCACGGGACTCTGGGTTCTGGTCTCCGTCCTCTTCACCGCCTACATCGATCGCTTCGGTCGATACAACGTCATCTATGGGAGTCTGGGAGCGGGGATCGTCTTGTTGATCTGGATGTATCTCACATCGCTCGTCGTGTTCATCGGTGGAGAATTCAATGCCGTGCTGATGGATATACACATGGCCGATCGGGCGTCGAGTCCGCCCAATTGGCCATCGCCGCAATCCGAGACCGAGCCACCCGATGCAGCGAGCCTTGACCTCACCACGTCGACGTCGGCGGGGAGTGATGAGTCGTGAAAACCGATGAGATCACTTCGTCAGCTGGCTCACCCCTCATGACAGCTGTTCGACTAAAGCGGCCACGTCGGTCACCGGCGCTTGACAGGAGAAATTCTGACACACGTAGGCGGTGGCTCTCCCGGCGATCGGTTCTCGATCCTTCAACCAGGGAATGCGCCGAGCAGCCTCTCCCTCACGAGGATCTTTCAGCGCCACGACCTTATTGGGCAGGAAACGCTCAAATACGGCGCGGAGGAGAGCGCGCGTGTCATCAGCGTGCTTATCGCCAACGATGGCGATCTCCCTCGGCGAAGAGAAATAGAAATCGAGCGCCCCGAGCAAATGTCCGAAAGCACCGGGAAAACGCCTGACGGCATCACCAACGAGCTCAAAAAGGCGTTCGGCGCGTTGATAGTATTCTGGTTTATCGAGCCAGTGAGCCAATCGAAGCAGAACATCGGCAGCTACTGAATTCCCGGAAGGAATGGCATTGTCGTAGAATTCCTTCATCCGCGCGATGAGCGGTTCGTGGTCCCGAGCCGTGAAGTAAAAGCCTCCCTCCTCGTCGTCCCAGAATTGCTCGATCATTGTCTCCACCAATGAGGTCGCTTCGTCCAACCACCGCCAATCGCCCGTGGCTTCGTAGAGGGCGAGCAGTCCATCGGCGAACAGAGCGTAGTCTTCGAGATAGGCATTCAACTTGCTGACGCCTCCCCGATATGTCCTCTGTAGTCGGCCGTCGCGGCGCAAGTGGGTCAACAAGAACTCGGCGTTATTCGTGGCGATCTGACGAAAGTCTTCGCGATCCAGAATACTGGCCGCCTCGGCGAAGCTCCGGAGCATGAGCCCATTCCAACTGGTGATGATTTTTTCGTCTCGGTGAGGCTTGATGCGTTTCTCTCGATGATGGAACAGAGCGGTTCGCCCTCGCTCGATGATCTGCCTGAGCGATGCCACATCGATATCGGCGGATCGAGCCACTATGTCTATCTCTCGAGGCACATGGAGAATACTGCGACCGTGTTCGAAGTTCCCCCATGGCGTCACATCGTAATACTGGCAGAACAACTCGCCCTCTCGTTCGCCGAGAACCTGTTTGATTTCCTCCGGCGTCCAAACGAAAAACTTCCCTTCCACTCCTTCGCTATCAGCGTCTTGAGCGGAATAGAATCCGCCTTCCGGGCTCCTCATCTCTCGGACGACATAGGTCAACGTCTCCTCGGCAATGCGCCGATAGAACTCGTTGCCCGTCACCTGGTAGGCGTAAAGATAAAGGCGACTGAGCAGGGCATTATCGTAGAGCATCTTTTCGAAATGCGGCACGAGCCATCGCTCGTCGGTCGCATAGCGGTGAAATCCGCCTCCCAGCTGGTCGTAGATCCCTCCCCGAGCCATTCTGGTCAGCGATAACTCGACCATCTCCAGGGCACCGGGCTTCTTCGTACGCTGGTAGTGGCGCAGCAGGAAGATCAGATTCATCGCCGAAGGGAACTTGGGCGCGCGCCCGAATCCACCATGCTGAGCGTCGAACTGCTGGACCAGACTCTCGTAGGCTTGATCGAGGATCTCCGGCCCGAGCCGATGACGAGTTGGTGGGGGCACGCTGATCCGGTTGAGCTCTCTTACGATCTCTCGAGCGCTGGCCATGAGGTCGTCGCGGCGCGTCCGATAGAGTTCGGCGACTTTCAACAAGACGCGGCGGAACCCCGGCATCCCATATCGGTCTTCCGGCGGGAAGTACGTCCCGGCGAAGAATGGCTCGCCATCGGGCGTGAGAAAGACGGTCATCGGCCAGCCGCCACTGCCGGTGAGCATCTGCACCACGTTCATATAGATGGCGTCCAGGTCCGGTCGCTCTTCCCGATCCACCTTGATGTTGATGAAGTACTCGTTCATCAACCGCGCGATCTCTTCGTTCTCGAAGGATTCTCGTTCCATGACGTGGCACCAGTGGCACGTGGAATAACCGATGCTGAGGAGAATGGGCTTGTCTTCTCTTCGAGCGCGCTCTAACGCCTCTTCTCCCCATGGGTACCAGTCCACCGGATTGTGGGCGTGTTGTTGGAGGTAGGGACTCGTCTCATGAATGAGACGGTTGGTATACTTCGGTTCGCTCGATTGCTCCGATGGTGGTGAGTTCATTGCACGGCTCCTCGCTAGAGAGTTTTTCAATTAAATGAACTCAAAAGCTTACCATACTCCATCTCATTGGCAAACCTTGAGTCATTGATCACCGTGCGCCGGTCAGGCATCGAGAGAGGGCACAGCCTGGAATTCGCCCCCGTTCCTGAGGGATCGGCCTTTCGCTTTCGCGAGGAGGAGTGCCGCCATCCCCGGAGGCATGTTCTGGAACATTCACCGAGGGCCCTATTCCTGTCGCCGCACGCGGCGCTCACCGGCTACTGACGAGCCCATCACCTTCGGATGAGAAGCGAGTGCGGGTGATCCCGTTTCCGGGGCCGGAGGAAGCCCTCCGTGATGAGAGGGGCCGATGGCGGACGGTCGTCTAGCATCGCTTTGAGCGGTCGGCGGGGTGCGCTCTCAAGGAATTCTGTCGAGTTCCTCTTCCAGCTGCGCGACGCGCTTCTTCAACTCGTCGAGTTCGGTTTTCCATCGAGGCAAGCGCACCAGCGCTCCGTATTGGGCCTTGAATTCGCTCATCGGTCGTGCGGGCGTGCCCCAGACGAATTGCTTCGGGTGAATGCGCTTCCCGGTGGGGATACCCGCTTGAGCGCCCACTATAGCGCCTTCCCCGATGGTGACGTGATCGGCAATACCCACCTGACCGCCAATGACGGCGCCGCGTTCGATTCGGGAACTCCCGGCCACGCCGACCTGCGCGGCGAGGACGGAATGTTCACCAATGTAGACGTTATGTGCGATTTGGGTCAGGTTATCGATCTTCGTTCCGCGTTTGATGATGGTGGCATCGAGCGTAGCTCGATCGATGGTCACGTTGGCTCCAATTTCCACGTCGTCTTCGACGATCAGTCGTCCAATTTGGGGAAACTTATGGTAGACGCCATCCACATTGACATAGCCGAAGCCGTCGCTGCCCAACACACTTCCCGCGTGAACGATCACCCGAGCTCCCAAATAAACGTGAGGGTAGAGCGTCACGCGGGGATGAAGGATGCAATCAGGGCCAATGACGCAGTCCTCGCCGATGTATACGCCCGCTCCTATGATCGCATGGGAGTCGATGCGGACGCCCGCTTCAATCACCACGTAAGGGCCAATGGCCACGCCTTGGCCGATGTGCGCGTCCGGTGCGATGATGGCTGTGGGATGAACGCCTTGTGGGGGACGCTTGGGCGGATAGAAGAGTGTGATGGCTTTGGCAAAAGCCAGTTTCGGATGTTTCACCTGGATGAGCGATCGGGCTTCCCAGGTTACCGTCTCCGGAACGATGACGCATCCAGCCGATGACATCTGTGCCTCTTCCATCTGTCGTTCCGATTCGATGAATGTGAGATCGGTGGGCCCGGCGGAGTGCAGACTTGCCACACCGGCGATGATCACGGATGCATCGCCAATGACGCGCCCTCCAATAGCGGTGGCGATCTGTTGAACGGTTTTTGTCGATGCTCGTTGAGTCATAATTTCTTCGGCCTCCTCTCAGACCTTCGGTCATTGTTTTCCCTCGGCCGCTCTCATGGTAAGGCTACGCGACCGAGCGCGAGGGAGCAAGGTTTCGGGAAGGGACGATCGCCGACTCAGGGGCCCACGCCAATGGATTTGTCGTGCGGGCGGGGTTGGACCTGACGACCAGCCCCGGCCTGGGGAGTTCACGCTCTCTGTCGGCGCTTGTAATGAGGCGCAATCGGAAGGCTCAGTGGAGAAGGTTCCTCCTCCGGACTTCCCAATTCCTTCGTGGAGCGAAAAATTTCATCGACGGTCTTGCCATATTTTGATTTTGTGCTATTATGATTGTTTTGTTTGGTCATGGAGGTGTCTTGCGTAATTTGGGGATTGAAACCCCTATTTTCACGTGAGCCGGTGTAGCTCAGTTGGTAGAGCAGTCGACTTGTAATCGACAGGTCGGGGGTTCAAGTCCCTTCACCGGCTCCACTGATGTGGCACAGATTGATTTCGCCAAGCTGTTTGAGAATAGGGGGCAGGGGTGGCAGAGTGGACAAATGCACCGGGCTGTAAACCCGGCGGGCTTTGGCCCTTCGGAGGTTCGAATCCTTCCCCCTGCACCAGGTTTTTTACAAAATCGCTTGCCTCTCAGTAGGTTACACGCTATGGTTATAGAGAGGTGGAGCGCTAAAAGGGTGATGGATATGTCGCGGGTGTGGCGCAATTGGTAGCGCACGAGCCTTCCAAGCTCGGTGTTGCGGGTTCGAGTCCCGTCGCCCGCTCCAGGATGCCCACGTAGCTCAGTCGGCTAGAGCGGCTGCATGGTAAGCAGCAGGTCGCCAGTTCGATTCTGGCCGTGGGCTCCAGCAATCATAAATTCATTCAAGGAGAGACGATTATGGGCAAGCCGAAGTTTGAGCGGGACAAGCCGCATGTGAACATTGGGACGATTGGGCACATCGATCATGGGAAGACGACGTTGACCAGTGCGATTA
>RFHM01000020.1 GCA_003696865.1 Acidobacteriota bacterium
CATCGAGAAGATTAACGCCCTGGAAGTCGAGGCGCTCGCCCGCGGCTACCTGGTGGAACCACAGCGGTATGAACCGGCCTTACATGATGAACTCGTCGAGTTGACCCTCGACGAAACGGAGAAAGAAGCTCCCGAGGAGACGGGAACGACCCCGACTCTGGACTTCACTTTCAGACTCACCCCACAAATCAAACAATTCATTCACTATTTCACTCACACCAAGCGTGGCCGGGCCACCATGGAAAAAGGACTGAAACGAGCGGGCAAATATCTGGCCATCGTGCGTCGAATTTTTCGAGAGGAGCGCGTTCCTTTGGACCTCGTTTGGCTGGCGCAAGCCGAGAGCAATTGGCGACCGTTGGCCCGATCCCGAGCCGGGGCGTTGGGAATCTGGCAATTCGTTCGCTTCACCGGGCGGAAGTATGGACTTCGACAAAACGCCTGGATCGACGAGCGGATGAGCATCGAACAAGCGACCAGAGCGGCAGCCCGTTACCTCCGCTTTCTCTATGATCGGTATCTGGATTGGGCGCTGGCCATGGCCGCCTACAACTGTGGGGAAGGTCGTGTGGATCGGGCCATTGCCGCCTGTGGATATGCCGATTTCTGGTATATGCACAAGCACCGGCTCCTCCCTCGACAAACTCGCAATTATGTTCCCATCATCCTGGCCATCATCATCATCGCCAAGAGTCCCGAAAAATACGGGTTCACCAACATTACCCCAGATCCACCGCTTCAATATGAGACGGTCACTGTGCGGAGCGCCATCGATCTCCGGCTGGTAGCCGAAATCACCAACACACCCTATGAAATCATCGAAGAGTTGAATCCGGAGTTGAAACGGGGTATGACCCCGCCAGATATGGAGTACGCCTTACGACTTCCATCAGGGACCGGTCAGGAATTCGCCGCCCTGTTGCAACGGATTCCCGAAGACCGGCGCGATTACTGGCGCGTGGTTCGCGTCAAACCGGGCCAAAGCCTCCAGGCATTGGCCACCCAGTATGAGCTGAGCATCGATCGACTCGCCCAGGTCAATGAGTTACCGCCCGATGCCGTTCCCGAGCCGGGAACGGCCGTCATCCTCCCGCTGGACGAACCCCGACCGTTCCGGCATGGCCTCATCTCCGGAACGCAACTGGCCCGACGATCGGTACGGCGAATCATGGTGACCGTGCGCCCCGGTGACACGCTGAGCCGAATCGCCGCCCGGTACGGCACATCGGTGCGGGAAATCGCCCGACTCAATAAGATCAACCGGAACAGCATCCTCCGCGTGGGTCAGAAGTTACTCGTTTACGCCTCGGTGGCCAGGGGGAGCACCCGACGGGTGAGCCGCTCGAGTTTTTATCGCGTCCAACGCGGCGATACGCTCTACGGCATCGCTCGACGACATGGCGTCTCCGTGTCCACGCTCAAGGCGTGGAATCGCCTGCGATCGAACAGAATTTACCCCGGGCAACGCCTTCGCGTAAGACCCCCTCGCCCGGCCTCGCCCCCGGCAAGGGGAGGCGTTTACATCGTCCAACGAGGAGATACCCTGTCGGAGATCGCCGCGAGATATGGCGTCTCTATTGCCGATCTGCGTCGTTGGAATGGTCTTCGGTCGAACCGAATTTATGCCGGACAGCGCCTGGTCGTCCGACCAAATACATCGACCAACCGGCGTGGAAAAAAAATCGTCCATCGCGTGAAGCGAGGCGAGACGCTCTCCAGCATCGCTCGAAAATATGGTGTATCGGTTGCGCGGATTAAGTCCTGGAATAGACTGCGCTCCAACCGCATCCTGTCGGGGCAGCGCCTGGTGATTTACCGACGGCGCTGAGCCATCACGACCAACACTTCCCTCCTCCAGCGGGAATCCGGGCGAGAAGCCCTTCCGATGAAGTTCAAGCCCCACAGGCCAAAATTGACAGTCCCCCGAATGGCCAGTATAATTTGGTACTTATCACAATTCGCAATAGGGAGACAGGAGCTGTGAGCTACGCGGTCATCGAGGCTGGTGGAACGCAATTTCGTGTGAAGAAAGGGGATCTCGTTCGCATCCCCGCTCTGCGCGCCGATGTGGGAAGTACGATAGCGTTCACACCGCTCGTGGTCCATGATGGCGAGAAGACGAGGATTGGAAACCCGGCGATTGAAGGCGCCGAGGTCCGCTGCCGCGTCATCGAGCATGGTCGAGGAAAGAAGGTGATCGTATTTAAGTTCAAACGGCGCAAGCAATATCGCCGGAAGAAGGGACATCGCCAGAAATACACGGCCATCAGAGTCGAAGACATCATAACCGAATGAGGACACCATGGCACACAAGAAGGGATTAGGCAGCTCCCGCAATGGGCGGGACTCCCACTCCAAGCGATTGGGAGTGAAACGGTTTGGCGGCCAGTTTGTCACTGGCGGTTCGATCCTCGTGCGTCAACGAGGCACCAGAATCAAACCGGGCCTCAATGTTGGCCGCGGCAGAGATGATACCCTGTTTGCCAAAATAAGCGGAATTGTCAAATTCGAGGATCGAGGGCGCTTGGGCAAATTTGTCAGTGTCCTTCCTGTGAGTAGCTGATAGCAAGTAGCCAGTAGCCAGGGACGTCGACGGCGAGGCGTCTGCTGCTACCTGAATACTTGCTATTTGCTACTGGCTACGCATGTTCGTTGATCAAGCCAAAATCTTTGTCCAAGCCGGAGACGGTGGCAATGGGTGTACAGCCTTTCGCCGTGAGAAACATGTCCCCCGAGGTGGACCATCTGGCGGGGATGGTGGACGCGGCGGCCACATCTACATGGAAGCCACCGAGGGCTTGAACTCTCTCCTCCACTTCCGATTTCATCCCCATTACCGAGCCGAACGCGGCGGCCACGGCCAAGGAAATAATCGCCATGGCAAGGATGGCCGAGATGTGATCATTCGCGTCCCCGTAGGCACCGTGGTCTACGATGATGAGACGGGACACCTCATCCACGATTTCACCACGGCGGGTGAACGGGTTTTAATCGCTCGGGGAGGACGAGGGGGTCGGGGAAACGCGCGTTTCGCGACGCCCACGCGGCGCGCCCCCCATTTCCACGAACCAGGGCAACCCGGTCAAGCACTGACCCTCCGCTTGGAATTGAAACTCCTGGCCGATGTGGGGCTGGTTGGGCTCCCCAATGCCGGGAAGTCCACGCTGCTCTCCCGGCTCAGCGCCGCTCGACCCAAGATCGCCGAGTATCCGTTCACCACGCTCACCCCCCATCTCGGCGTCGTTCAGTTAGGCGACGACCGCACCTGCGTCATGGCTGACATCCCCGGGTTGATCGAGGGAGCTCATCGAGGAGCCGGGCTGGGTCACGAGTTTCTCAGGCATATCGAACGCACCCAGTTGTTGCTCCATCTGATCGACGTCTCGGAGGCCGCCGGCGACCGCGATCCGGTGGAGAGGTATTTCATCATCAATAACGAACTACGAGCCCATCGCCAGGAGCTGATGACCAAACCTCAAATCGTCGTGGCGACGAAACTGGATGCCGCGCGCCGCCGCGATCGCGTGCAGAAGCTGAGTCGATTCTGTCAACAACGCCGCCTCCCCTTTGTGGAGATCTCGGCAGTCACCGGACATGGCTTGGATCGCCTCCTCCGGCTCGTGGATGAACATCTCCAGGAACTCAAGGCATCCGAGTCGACATCGACACCGGTGGCCAGTGGAGAAAGACGAGCATGACCGGGCGACGGATTGGTATTTTCGGAGGAACATTTGATCCCGTCCATCTCGGGCACATCGAAGTCGCCCTGCGAGTGCGCGCGCTCCTTTCGCTGGATCGCGTGGACTTCTTACCGGCTTATCGGCCTCCTCACAAACGGGATCTTCCGGTGGCCGATGCCTGGCATCGCTTTGCCATGCTCGTCCTGGCCACGGAAGAACACGACGGATTGTTCGTTTCTACGCTGGAACTCGAAACCCGACGGGTCAATTATACCATCGATACCGTGGCGCGCCTTCACCGGTACTGGGGCGACACGACGCAATTGTTCTTCATCATGGGAGCCGACTCCTTTGAGGAGATCACCACGTGGAAGGATTACCGACAGTTGCTCGACCGGTGTAATTTCGTCGTCATGACGCGTCCCGGTCACTCCCTGAGGACCGATCATCTTCCCTCATCGGCGCGCCGGCGCATCGTCGACTTGCGGGAAGGCGATCGCCCTGGGGAATTCCCTTCTCCGTACCGGATCTACCTCTGTGGGGGAGTAGAAAGCCCTATTTCGTCAACGCTGATTCGCGAGGCCATCAGAAACGGTCAGCCGGTCCAGGGCTTGGCTCCCGCAGTGAGACGCCACATCGAAAAATATCGACTCTATCGGAATGCCCATGAAGCAAGAATTGAAACAACCGATCTCATCCGGATTGGGGGAACTCGATGAGCCCCTGACTACCGCCATTGCGGCGGCGGAGGAGAAGAAGGCGGTCAATGTGGTTGTGCTGGACGTGAGAACGATTGCCTCGTTCGCCGACGTCTTCCTGATCTGTAGTGGCACCTCGTCGCGCCAGGTCCAGGCCATCGCCGACGAGGTGGTCGAGCGGCTCAAGAAGACCGGCGTCCGTCCTCTTCACATTGAAGGCTACGAACGAGCGGAGTGGATTTTAATCGATTATGGGGACCTCATTGTGCACATTTTCACCGAAGCGGCCCGGGCATTTTATGATCTGGAGCGGCTCTGGCGAGATGCCATCCGATTGGTCGGTGGAAGCGATGAGGATGAACCGCCAAGGTGAGACACAGGAGATGCCATGCAACTGCTCTTCGTGTGGGTGGGGAAAACCAAAAACAAGCACTGGGCGGCCCTGGAAGAGGACTATCTGGGGCGCATCAATCATTTCGTGCCCGGTCGCATCGCTATCATACGAGAGACGAAGAGTGGTTCACCAACTCACCTCTCGCGAGGTTTGAAGCGGGAGGGCGAAAAGATTCTGTCATCGCTGGGGTCGAACACCTATGCCATCCTCCTCGACGAATGCGGTGAGATGTTGAGCTCGGCCGAATTCGCCCAATTGATCGCCCGCAGGCAAATGGCCGGCGTGCAACAAATGGCCTTCATCGTGGGTGGACCCGAGGGGGTCGACTCGGCGGTTCGTCAACGAGTTCAGTTTCTCCTCTCACTGAGTCGGATGACCTTCCCTCACGAGATGGCCCGAGTCATCCTGCTGGAACAAGTCTATCGGGCATTTGCCATCATCCATAAGTTTCCCTATCCGAGATAACCATATCAGAGGAGTTCGCCAGCCATGAAAAGGAAGAGAATGACCAAACGCAAAATGCAAGCTTACCGGAAGAAGCTGATGGCCAAGCGTGAGCTCATCGCCGGAGCCATCGACCGCCAGCTCCATGCCGGGAAGGAAACGCAACAAGACATCCCACACGACCCCGCCGATGCGGCATCGAACTCGTACATCAAAGAGTTACTGTACAGCCAGAGCACCAATGACCGATATGTGCTGAAATTGATCGACGAGGCTCTGGAGCGAATGGAAGATGGCACATATGGGATTTGCGTCAGTTGCGGCAATCCTATTCAGGAAAAGCGCCTACAGGCCGTCCCTTGGGCGAGACATTGCATTCATTGCCAGGAACTCCAAGAACGAGGGCTA
>RFHM01000151.1 GCA_003696865.1 Acidobacteriota bacterium
GAGGTGATGCCGTGAAGTTTCTGGCCGATGAGAACATCGACAACCCGAATGTGTTCGGAGCATTGTCGTTTTCACGATACGCGCTAAAATGTAGTGCGTGAACATCAAAACCGGAGGCGAATGGTGGTATGCGAACGTCCACTGAAGGGGATATTATTACTCGCCGTCCTTCTCATTCTCACAGGAACGGCGTTGGGTCAACAAAGGGCGGGGGTACTGTCGGAAACGTTGGAGCGGGAGATTCGACAAACGGTGCGCGACTACCTCACCAATCCCACCGAAGTGACCGTCGATTGGGGGCGGCGGAATCGAGCCCGTCTCACCACGGTCTACTTGAGGCGCTATCCCAAGAGGCAGGCATTGAAGATCTCGGCCACCTGGACGACGCCCAGCGTCGGTAAACATCTTCTGGGCGTGATCTATGCGCGATTCGGGCCACGGCTCCGAGGATTGAAGTATAAGACGGTCACTCTGGATCTGGCCGCTCCATTCATCTGGAAACTCGATTTGCAGACCGGCGAGATCATCACTCTGCCGCGATAAGAGCGGCCCGGGCAGCGTACCAGTTCATCTTCACCGTTCTGATGATCAGTCCCCATTCGCGCACCTCTCTCTGCCCTCGAAAGACATCGAAACCTCCATGTCACTCATCCCTCATTCACTGCTCGTCGCCACTTCCCCTCGGCGCAACTCGTTTTCATCCGACGCGCCGTTGACCGAGCACAGTGGCCGAACACCACCGAGGATGACCTCCTCCAGGGGAAGGACCGGTGAATACGATGGAAATGTTCCAGCCCGCATCGATCCTAAAGTACATCCGCCCTCCCCGCCGATGGTGCCGCGGCACCACCTGATGAAAAAATGGCGAAAGGAATCGACGGCAAAAACGTTATTGAGACTGGAGGATCTGGAGACGAGAGCGCGAAAATGGACGGCTCAACGCAGGCCGATGATGCGACCTTAGTGACGCGATTCAAACGCGGCGAAATGAGAGCCTACGAACACCTGTTCGACCGCTACCAGGCGCGGATCTATAACTATCTCCTCCGTCTCACCGGAGACGCCGAATTGGCCGAGGATCTCACTCAAGAGGTATTCCTGCGAGCCTTCACCGAGGTGCGGAAGCTCAAAGGCGAGATCAACTTCTCCGCCTGGCTCTATCGCGTAGCGACGAATCTCTGTTATGACCATTTTCGCCAGCGGGCGCGAAACCAGCGAGTGACGACGGAGTACATGGCGCAACATGCCATGACCGACACATCCAATACCCCGGAACGGCAATTGCTCCGCCGCGAGCGAACCATTCACATGGCCGAGGCCCTCGCGCGCTTGCCCATGCATTACCGCACCATCTTGCTGCTGAAATACGCCGAAGGGATGTCGTACCGCCAGATTGGCGCGGTGCTCTCGCTCTCGGAAGCGGCGGTCACCTCACTGCTCCATCGGGCGCGAATGGAATTGCGTCGCCTCTACAGCATCGAGGAAGAGGGAGGAGAATCACATGCGGTGCTCTGAAGTCGAAGCATTGTTAGGACCCTATCACGACGGCGAACTGGATGCCGAGCAGCGGGCTCACATCGAAGAGCACGTGAGACATTGTCCACGATGCGCCGCCCGGTTGGAAGAGATGGACGGCTATGCGGCCATGATTCTGCGCCTCTGTAGTCATCACATCCCCCCACCGCCCGAGATGAAACCGTCTCTGTTTCGACGGCTGCGCCGACGGGTGCTCCGAACGCTCGCCTGGTCGCTCATCCTCATGCTGGCGGTCATCATTCCCCTCTCCTTCGCGCCCCTGTTCTTTCGCCAGGATCTCCCTCCGCTGGGGAGGGTGCTCATGGGCCTTTCGGGATTGACGCTCATCATCGCCTTGGCTCCGTTCTTTTATCACGCTCTCCGGGATGCCCGGAACGTCATCTGGTATCACTTCAGCGCCGATCGGGAGGAGGAGCGATGAAGTTCTCGTATATGAGTCCAACGGCTCGATTCACCTTCGGTTTGATCATCGTCAGCCTGATCCTGATGAGCGCCGGCCTCCTGGTGATCGGAGCTCGGGGTCAGCATTATCCGGGGATTCGTATGCCCGAATCGATCCCAGGATGGACGCTGTTTGGCGCCCTCATGACCTTCATTCTACTGATCTTGGTGAGCGCATTTTTCACTCAACACGAAGTGACCGACCGCGAGATCATCATTCGTCAGGGCATTCTGTTTCACGGTGCGATTCCGCTGGACAACGTGGCCAGCGTGCGAGAGACGCTTCGCAAGCCCTTTGGACTCGGCGTTCGCGTCGGGCCGGATCGGACGCTGTTCGTCAACACGGCTCTCACCAACTTAGTAGTGATCGAGTTGAAAAGACCTCAGCGCTTCAAGGTATTTCATCTTCTGCCACTGTGGGAGATGCGTCGAGTGATCATCAATCTGACCGATCCGGAAGCATTCGTACGATATATCCACGATCGAATCGCGCCGCCGGAGTCATACCGGCCGCAGAGCTGGGCATGAACTCTTCGGCCATCGGCATTTCGAGGAGAATTGCTCATGGAACATGAATCCATCACCAAGGAGGCGGAAGTGGCGCAAGCTGCCAGCTTGCGCTCCATTTTCAAAGGAGTCGTCCATGGCGCGCCCGAGCCACACCGAGGGAATGAAAAGAGCCCGTCGGTCGTCCGTCATCGGTCGTCTGTCGTCTCTTTCCGAAGGAGTCTCCCGTGGCGCACGCCCAAGCCACACCGAAAAGATGAAAATCAAGCCACAAATTTTACCGATGATCACAGAAAGAAAAATCATCTGTGTCCATCTGTGGAATCTGTGGCGATTTCCGAAGGAGTCGTCCATGGCGCGCCCGAGCCACACCGAGGGAATGAAAAAGCCTGTTGGAGGATCTTTGCGCTCTCCGCGTCTTTGCGGTGATTTTCGAAGGAGTCGCGACATGAAAGAGTCTATCAGCATCATCTTCGTTGCCTTGATGTTCGCCTCAACCTCGGCGAGCTGGAGCCCGACGCAGTACGAGCGACCGGCCGCCGTTGGCCAGGCGAACGCCATTAGAGTTCAGAGCGAGCATCAACCGATGCTCGCCGAGTTCATCACTTCCGGAGAGGACGGTGGGATGCCTCAGATGCCCAATCCAGGCCGGCCAGCACAAACCCTGGAAGGCCTCTGGCAAGGAACGCTCGACGTTGGTGGAACCACGCTGAGGCTCGTCCTCAACATCTCCACAGCGCCGGATGGTCGCCTCATTGGTCACCTGGACAGCCTCGATCAAGGAGCCATGAACTTGCCGATTGACCGTATCACGTTCGATGGGAAACGCGTGCGCTTGGAGATGAAAGGGCTGAACGCTGCGTACGAAGGGCGATTGAGCGAGGACGGGTCGGACATATCGGGCCAATGGACGCAGGGTGGTATCTCCTTGCCGCTCACGTTCCGACGAACGGACGAAGCGCCAACGTTGAGGCGCCCGCAAGAACCAAAGAAACCCTACCCGTACAGCGAGGAAGAGGTCATCTACGAGAACCGGCGAGCCGGCGTCAAGCTGGCCGGGACGCTCACCTTGCCGCGCTCGCCCGGGCCATTCCCCGCCGTTTTGCTCATCACCGGCTCCGGGCCGCAGGACCGAAATGAGACCGTCGCCGGCCACCGACCGTTCCTGGTGTTGGCCGATTATCTCACGCGACGAGGGATCGCCGTCCTGCGGGTCGATGACCGGGGCGTCGGTGGCTCGACCGGGAGCGTCACCGACGCCACGAGCCAGGATTTCGCCGAAGACGTGCTCGCCGGCGTCGCTTATCTCAAGCGACGACCGGAGATCGATCCCGAGCAGATCGGTCTCATCGGTCACAGCGAAGGCGGGCTGATCGCTCCGCTGGCCGCCATCCGGTCATCGGACATTGCGTTCATCATTCTGATGTCCGCGCCGGGTCTCCCAGGGGAAGATATTCTCCTCCTTCAAGCCGCGGCGATAGCCAAGGCGAGCGGTGCGAGCGATGACGTCATCGCCATCAATCGCGCCATACAGAAGCGCATCTTCGACATGGTGAAACGTTCCGAGGCCGATCGACTCACCGAAGAGCGTCTCCGGGAAGACGTGATGGCGTTCATCGCCCAATTGCCGGAAGAGCAGAAGAACATAGCCCGCCGCTTCACGGCAACGCTGAATCGTCAGATCAAAATGGTGTTGACGCCCTGGTTTCGCTTCTTCTTGACCTACGATCCCAGGCCGACATTGAAGAAAGTGACGTGCCCGGTACTCGTCATCAGCGGAGAGCGCGATCTGCAGGTCCCACCGAGAGAGAATCTCCCCGCTATCGTGGAGGCTCTGGAAGGGGGAGGCAACAGCGACTATCAGGTCGTCAAGCTGCCCGGCCTCAACCATCTGCTCCAGCGCTGCCAGACCGGATTGCCCGCAGAGTACGCCAAGATCGAAGAGACCATCAATCCGGTCGTGTTAGAGATCATCGCCGATTGGATCTTGAGGCATGCACGGAGGCAGTGAGAGGCGATCATCAGCGATCTCGCGGGAATCACCGGCGAGCGGAGGGCCGAACGCACAGGCCTCTCGATGAAAGACGCATCATCGACGCTCCGCCAAGAGAGCGCGCCAGATCGAAGGAGGTATCGTTCATGAAGGAGCATACGAAAAAAATCATCCCCTTCGTCGCACTGACTTTCCTCTTGAGCTGGTCCATGGCTTTTCTCTTCTTCGCACGGGGAGGCGAGCGCGCCACTTCCGGATATCTGGTGATGACCATCGCCTACATGTTCACCCCGATGGTGGCAGCCATCATCGTGCAGAAACTGATCTTCAGGGAGCCGCTCAAGGAACCGCTGGGCATCTTCTTCAAACCGAATCGGTGGTTCCTGGTGGCCTGGTTGCTCCCTCCCCTGTTGGCCCTGGCGACGCTGGGCGTGAGTCTCCTCTTCCCCGCGGTCACCTTCGCGCCCGAACTGGAGGCCATGCTGGAGCGGTTCCGTCCCCTGGTCACGCCCGAACAGCTCAAACAAATGGAGAGTCAGGCTCGCGCACTGCCCATCCATCCCTTCTGGATTGCCTTGCTTCAGGGACTCATCGCCGGGCCGACGGTCAACGCCATCGCCGGTTTCGGCGAGGAACTGGGTTGGCGAGGATTACTGCAACGCGAATTGCGCTTCATGGGCTTCTGGAGATCGTCGCTCGTCATCGGCTTCATCTGGGGCGTCTGGCACGCCCCACTGATCCTCAAAGGGCACAATTATCCACAACATCCGGAATGGGGTGCACTCATGATGATCGCTTGGACGATGTTGCTGTCGCCGCTTTTCAGTTGGGTGAGACTCCAGGCGCACTCGGTGATCGCCGCCGCCATCCTGCACGGGACTTTGAATGCCACCGCCGGACTGTCCATCCTCGTCGTTCGAGGCGGCGATGACCTGACCATTGGGGTGACCGGACTGGCCGGGCTCATCGTCCTCGCTCTGGTGAATCTCGGTCTGCTCATCTCCAGACGTCGCCCGTCGGGAGCCGACGAGCCGCTGTGAGCGCCCGACTCGCTATGCGTATGGGCGGGCACCTCTCCGGAGGGCGACGCCCGGCAAGCGAGGTGGCGATCAAAAGAGTGCACCCTTCGGGGCTCAGAGGAATAAAAACGGTGCGTTCCCTGAGGCGCATGTCCCAGGCCTCTCATCATGCCCCTTCGGGACTTCTCCTTGCGTTCGGTGCCTCCTGCTCCCTGCTTGCAATTCCTCCGGCCATGGTCTACATTTGAGCTTAATGGCGACTATTGAGAATGGCTGAGGAGATTCTATGGATTATAAAAACAGCGTACTGGAATTGATCGGCCGCACCCCTCTGGTCAAACTGAATAAAGTCACCAAGGGTATCGATGCGCTGGTGTTGGCCAAGATGGAATCACAGAATCCGGGCGGTAGCGTCAAAGACCGTATCGGCATCGCCATGATCGAAGCCGCCGAACGGGAGGGACGGCTCAAACCCGGCGGCACCGTCGTCGAAGCGACCAGCGGCAACACGGGCATCGGCTTGGCCTTGGTGTGCGCCGTCAAAGGTTACAAGGCCATCTTCGTGATGACCGATAAATGCAGCCAGGAGAAGGTGAACTATCTGAAGGCTCTGGGCGCCGACGTGGTCATCGTGCCGGCGGCGGCCAAGCCGGGAACGCCCGATCATTACGTGAGCACGGCGCGGCGCATCGCCGAAGAGACGCCCAATGCCATCATGGTCTACCAGTACGGCAATCCGGCCAATCCCGAGGCTCATTATCGGACCACCGGTCCCGAAATCTGGGAACAGACCGAAGGACGCATCACCCATTTTGTGGCCGGCATCGGCACCGGCGGCACCATCAGTGGCGTAGGTCGATTCCTCAAGGAGAAAAATCCGGACATCAAGGTCATCGGCGCCGACCCTTATGGCTCGGTGTTCAAAACCTACAAGGAGACGGGCCAACTCATCGAAGCGACGCCCTATCTGGTCGAAGGCATCGGTCAGGAGATGATCCCGGAAAACGTGCACATGAAATACATCGATGAGATCATCAACGTCACCGATCGCGATTCGTTCAACATGGCCCGGCGATTGAGTCGCGAAGAAGGCATCTTCTGTGGTGGGAGCACGGGAACGATCGCCTGGGCGGCACTCAAAGTCGCCGAGAAGCTCACCAGAGAGCACGTCGTCGTGTTCGTCGTCTGCGATACCGGCGAACGCTACCTCTCCAAGTTCCACTCCGACGAGTGGATGCGAGAGAAGCGGTTGCTCGGTTTCGAGAAGATGACGCTCGGCCTGCTGGTCCAGACCAAGGAGCCTCACCGTCCACGACTGGTCGCCGTCAGTCCCACCGATCTGGTCAGCGATGCCCTCCATAAGATGAACGAATATGGTTACTCGCAACTCCCGGTGCTGGAGAACGGCCGGTCGGTGGGCAGCGTCCGCGAGCGACGCCTCCTCAGCAAGGTGGTGAAGAACCGGATGCTCCTCAATACGCCGGTCAGTGAAGTCATGGAACCACCATTCCCCGTCGTCAATGAGAACGTGGAAGTCGAGCGGGCCATCAAATATCTCAAGCAATCGCCCGCCCTTCTCGTCGAAGAATACGGGCGCATCATCGGAATTGTCACCCGCTACGACGTACTGGATGTTCAACATTAGTTCGTCCGTCGTCCCTTCCCCTCCGACGGACGCGCCGAGATCTCCGGTCCATCTTGCCAGCGGGCGGAAGGTTATGCTAGGGTTTGCCGTCTGTTGCGAGGATGAACGGCGATGATTCAGTCACATAAAGGCATTCATCCCAAGATCGCCGAGACGGCCTTCGTCCACGAGATGGCCACGGTCATCGGCGATGTGGAGATCGGCGAACACTCGTCCATCTGGCCGGGAGCGGTCGTGCGCGGCGATATGCATTACATCCGTATCGGTCGGTATACCAATATCCAGGATAATTCCGTACTCCACGTCATTCAGGGGAAGTACCCCACCATCGTCGGCGATTATGTCACCGTTGGCCATAACGTCGTTCTCCACGGCTGCACGGTGAAAGATTACTGCCTGATTGGCATGGGAGCCATCGTACTGGACAACGCCACCATCGGCGAACACGCCCTGGTGGCCGCCGGTTCGTTGATCAAGGTCGGACAGGTGGTACCACCGCGCACGCTGGTCGCCGGGGCTCCGGCCGAAATCAAACGCCAACTGACCGATCAAGAGATCGAACAGATGCAGAACGCCTGGAAACACTATCTGGATTTGAAGGAGCTCTATGTGAAGGAACGCTCCCCATAGCCATGCGAGAAGATCCGAACACGTTGAAGCGTACACATACCTGCGGAGAATTGAGACCCGAACATGAAGGGCAGCGGGTGGTGCTCATGGGATGGGTGCACCGGCGGCGCGATCTGGGACCATTGACGTTCATCGATCTGCGCGACCGCGAGGGCCTCACACAGATCGTTTTCAACCAGGAGCGCCAACCGGACGCCCACGCGCGCGCCAAACAATTGCGCAGCGAATACGTCATCGCCGTCAGCGGCCAGGTGGTGCGTCGAACGCCGGAGACGGTGAACCCGAAGATCGCCACCGGCGACGTGGAAGTGTTGGCCGACGACGTGATCATCCTGAATCCGTCCAAGACGCCGCCCATCCCCATCGCCGAAACCGGTCAGGCCCCACCGGCCGAAGAACTGCGACTCAAGTATCGCTATCTGGATCTCCGACGAACGCGCATGCAGCGCAACCTTCGCCTGCGTCATCGCGTGGCATTGACCATCCGACAATACATGGACGCTCACGGATTCTTGGAGATCGAGACGCCCATGCTCATCAAATCCACGCCCGAAGGCGCTCGCGACTTCATCGTCCCCAGCCGATTGCATCGCGGAAAGTTCTATGCCCTGCCGCAATCACCGCAATTATTCAAGCAATTGCTCATGATCTCGGGCCTGGACAAGTACTTTCAGATCGTGCGCTGCTTCCGCGACGAGGATCTGCGCGCCGACCGTCAGCCGGAATTCACCCAGTTGGACATCGAAATGACGTTTCCCACGCCCGACGACATCTTCGCCCTCATCGAGCCGCTGATGCAACAGTTGTGTGCTCTCGTCGATGCCCGCGTGGAGCGTCCATTCCCTCGATTGACCTATGCCGAAGCCATGGAGCGATATGGAACCGATAAGCCCGATGTGCGCTTCGGCCTGGAACTCATCGATCTGACCGAGCATTTCAAACGGAGCGCTTTCCAGCCGTTCGTTCGGTGGATCGAGCGAGGCGGGACGGTCAAAGCTATCACCGTCCCTCGAGGGGCGCGGTATTCGCGCAAGCAACTGGACGAATTGACCGAATTCGCCCGCCGGCATGGAGCCGAGGGTCTCACCTGGATCAAAGTGCACGAGGGAGAGGTGAAATCGCCGCTTCGGAAAGCGCTGGGAGAGTCCCAGATGGAGACCATCTTTCGCGCCGCGAAAGCCGACGCCGATGATCTCGCTCTCATCATCGGCGGGCGCCGCGATGACGTGCTCTCCAGCCTGGGCGCGCTTCGGCTGGAAATCGCCCGTCGAGAGCAACTCATCGACACATCTCGCTTCGCCTTCGTCTGGATCGTCGATTTCCCCATGTTCGAATGGGATCGCGATGAGGAGCGGTGGAATGCCATGCACCATCCGTTCACCTCGCCGCGCGATGAGGATCTGGACAAGCTGGAGACGGATCCGGCGGCGGTTCGCGCCAAGGCCTACGATCTGGTATTGAACGGCGTGGAGATCGGCGGTGGCTCGATCCGTATTCACCGTCGCGACGTGCAGCAACGCGTGTTCAACGTGATCGGCCTCTCCGAAGACGCCGCCCGCCAGAAATTCGGCTTCCTCCTGGAGGCGCTGGAATACGGCACGCCCCCGCACGGCGGCATCGCGCTGGGCTTCGATCGTCTGGTGATGCTGCTCCTCGGCGAACCGTCCATCCGCGAGGTCATCGCCTTCCCCAAGACGGCCAACGCCACCGATCTCATGATCGATTCGCCCAGCGAGGTCTCCGAAGAACAACTGCGCGAACTGGGTCTGCAGATCATACCATCTGACTCCTGACGTCCGAACATTCCACGCCAGTGAACGGCCCGTAAAGCCAGCCGAAGGATGCAGACCGCTTCTCTGCTCGCCGGCTCATGGCGAAAATGGGCGCTGACGGCCTCGGTCCCTTTCGCCTCGGCATCGTCACCGGTGGGGCTCGGTTTTCCCCTTCTTGCCCGCCATTCATTTTGACAGTATGCTTAGTGAGCATGGCCAAGATTCGCATCCTTCCGGACAGGATCGCCAGTCGCATCGCCGCCGGCGAAGTCGTCGAGCGCCCGGCTTCGGTGGTCAAGGAGTTGGTGGAGAACGCGCTCGATGCCGGGAGTGGGAAGGTTGACATCCTCGCCGAGGTCGGCGGCAAGAAGCTCATTCGCGTCCTCGATGATGGCGAGGGGATGACGCGCGATGATGCGCTCCTGGCCTTCGAACGACACGCCACCAGCAAGCTGGAGACGGCCGATGATCTGGAGCACATCGCCACGCTCGGTTTTCGCGGTGAGGCATTGCCATCCATCGCCTCGGTCTCCAAGGTGCTGCTCCGAACGAAAACCAGAGATGAGCCGGTGGGAACGGAAATCGAGGTCGATGGAGGCAAGATTCGTGACGTGCGCGACTGCGCCTGGGATCGGGGCACAGAGGTCATCGTGCATCAACTGTTCTTCAATGTCCCGGCGCGGCGCAAGTTTTTGAAATCCGACGCCACGGAGTTGTTTCATATCACCAATCTGGTCACGCACTACGCGCTGGCCTATCCCCGGGTCGCTTTCTCTTTCCGGCACGGAACTCGTCGCCTGATCGATGTCACGCCGGTCGAAACGCTCAACGAGCGCGCCTATCAATTGTTCGGCGCCGAGTTTCTCAACACGTTGATGGAACTCGATCATCGGTTTGAACACATCCGCGTCTTCGGATTCGTCTCCAGACCCAACGCGGCACGGACCAATCGTGAGGCCCAGTACTTTTTCGTCAACGGGCGCTTCGTCAAAGACCGGCTCATCGGCGCCGCCTTGAACGAGAGTTATCGGGCCATCTTGCCCTCGGGGATGTATCCGGCGGCCATTCTGTTTGTGGAGCTTCCCCCTGAAGACGTCGACGTCAACGTTCATCCGGCCAAGGCAGAAGTGCGATTTCGTCGGGCCGCGAAGGTGAAGGCGACCATCGTCGAAGCGGTACACAACGCCATCGCCACGACCAAGCCGGTGAAAGACCTCGCCCGCTCCGGAGAGCGCACACCGTGGATGGGCGACCGTCACACCGAGGGACCGAAGATGCGGCGGGCGTCGATCGAGGCGTTCCGTTTGCAAGCGCCTCTCGCTCCGCCCACCAGGCCTCCCAGGCAACCTTCCATGGATTTCGGCTTCCAACGGCGTGCTCCCCAGTCGGGCGAACGAGCGACTCCGCCATCGCCGGCGCGCACCACGGCTACACCGGCGGCACCCTCAACGGATCAGACGGACGTACCCTCTCCTCGACCGTGGGGTGCCTCGACCGAGATCACCATCAGTCCCCAGTGCACCAAACGTCCACCCCTGGGAACATCCGATGACGTGGACGTCGCTCCTCACAGCATTCGTCCGCTCGGTCAGGTGCACGATAGCTTCATCGTCGCTTTGAGCGACAACGGACTGCTGCTCATCGACCAGCATGCCGCGCATGAGCGCATCCTCTATGAGAAGTTCAGGGAAGCGGTTCGCCGACGAACCGTCGAGGTGCAATCGCTGCTCATTCCCGAAGTCATCGACCTCTCGCCGGCTCAGGCCGCGACCTTCGATCGTCTGCGCGCCGAGTTGGAAGCCATGGGATTCAGCCTGGGCCAGCTCTCGGGGCGCAGCATCGCCATCAAAGCCATGCCCGCCGATATTCCCGTGGAAGAAGGGCGAGCGCTGGTATTGGAAATTCTGGAAGTGGCCGAGCAGGAGAAACGTACCGATTCCCTGGAGAAACTCCGCGATCGCCTCGCCGCCAGTATGGCATGTCGCGCCGCCATCAAGATCAACACGCCACTCACTGAAGAGAAGATGCGGTGGCTCCTTCAAGAGCTGTTTCAAGCCGATGTCCCCAGCAATTGCCCTCACGGACGCCCCACCGTGGTGAGGATGACGACCCGCGAGATCGCCCGATTATTCGATCGATGAATATGAAAGGAATGGCTTTGAGGAGTGGCGTCTCGTTCCGGATTCCAAGAGGAGGGGCGTTTCCGGCCGGTATGTTCAGCCGCTCACCTCGACCCTTCGCTCGCCCTCTCCATTCTTCACCGGCTCGCTGCGCAGTTCGGCGGCGATCTCTTGTGCCACACGACGCGCCGCTTCGATCTGATCGGGAGGGAAGGAGATGGCCGCCACGGCCGCATGCCCGCCGCCGCCGTACCGCTCGCAGATCTTGGCCAGGTTATGGACGCGAGGCTTTGGGCTCCAGGGGTTAGAGCCCACCGAGACTTTCGCTCGCGACGGGGAAAGGCTCACGCCCACACTATATCGTACGTCGGGGAACAGATAGTAGGGGATGAACTTGTTGTATCCCTCCACGGGATGCTCGCTCACATCGAAGTAAACGACACCATCTCGACTCTGGGCTTCCTTCCGAATCACGTCGATGGTTTCCAAATGCCAGCGATAAAGGGACTGGAATCGATCGACGATGTACGGCTGGCGGGCAATCTCGGAGAGGGATTTGGTCTGGAAATCATGGATGATACGCTCGGCGACGTCGGGTTCTCGCGAAGCTTCAATGACCAGCAAGACGCGCAGTGCCGGTTCCTTCATCTCCACGGCCGCGCGAGCATTGGGATATTGCGCCCCGTCGATGACATCGGCCCAATGCACCAGTTCGTCCAAATCCGGACAACGCCAACCGAATCGCTGCGCGGCCACTGTAGCGATGAATTTGGTGCAGGATTTAAATGAAGGATCGTGGAATTTTCGACCGCTTCGATCCCGCCGGAAGTGGGCTTCGTCTTCCGGAGAGAGAAAGGCGCTCTCGTGATGATCGAACCACCACGTCAATCGAGGCGAACTGCTGTACTTGAAATCGACGATGGCGTTCTCATCGCCGTCGAACAATTCGTCTTTGAACAAGCTATCGGC
>RFHM01000152.1 GCA_003696865.1 Acidobacteriota bacterium
GGACGGTACACATTCGTCGACCTGCTGCCGGGAGCGTATCGTTTCCGCGCCGAGAAAGAGGGATTTTATGCCGCTATCCTCGACGATGTTCGAGTGGGCCAGATCAGTCGCCTGGAAATTACGCTCATCCACCAGCGGGAGTTCGTGGAGGTCATGGATGTTCATTACTCGCCGCCGGCGATCGATCCCCTGAAGGCGGCCACCGAGGAGAGCCTGAGCGATCAGGAGATCGTCAATCTTCCTTACCCTACGACGCGGGATATTCGCAACATCCTGCCCCTCATGCCCGGCGTGCTTCAAGATGCCACCGGACAGATCCACATCAACGGATCGGCGACGGAGCAGATTTTCAGTCAACTGGATGGCTTCAACATTACCCATCCGGTGACCGGACAGCTCACCTTGCGAGTGAACGCCGATGCTGTGCGGCGGATCGAAGTGCAATCCAGTCGATATTCGGCCGAATATGGAAAAGGGTCTGGAGGGACGCTGAATCTGTTGACTGGCATGGGCGATGATCGGTATCGGTTCTCGGCCACCAATTTCATCCCTTCGCTGCAAAATCGCAAAGGGATTCATCTGAAAGAATGGACCCCGCGCGCTACATTCTCCGGTCCACTCCGGCGCGGGCGAGCGTGGTTCTTCGTGGCGCCCGATGGGGAGTACAATCTGAACATCGTTAATGAGCTGCCGGCGGGCGCCGATCGCAACCGGGTGTGGCGATTGAGTAATCTGGCCAAGGCACAAGTGAACTGGACATCTTCGAACATTCTCACGACCAGCTTCCTCATCAATCGATTTGGGGCCAATCATGCCGGGCTCTCTCCATTCAATCCGCTGGAGACGACTGTCAATCAGAGCCGGAGGGCGTTTCTGTTCACCTTGAAAAATCAGACCTATTTCGCTGGCGGATGGCTCCTGGATATCGGCTGGGGAGTGAGCGAATTTCGGACCGATGATCGCCCCATGGGCGATGCGCCTTACATCATTCGCCCTGGGGGCACGGCGGGGAACTTTTTCAAACAAACTGTGGAGCGGGCACGACGGCATCAGTGGATCGCCAATCTCTATCTTCCGCCGGCCACCTGGCATGGCCGCCATGAATTCAAGGTCGGCATCGACCTGGATGTCATCACCTTCTGGGCCTCTGTTCAGCGGCGACCCATACTCGTTCAGCGTCAGGATGGAACGCTGGCTCGCCGGATTACATTTGTGACGCCACCGCGGTTCGGTCGTCGGAACGTCGAGGTCAGCAGCTATGTTCAGGATCGCTGGTTGATGACCCGCCGACTGCTCATGGAACTCGGCGTCCGATTCGATTGGGATGAAATTGTTCGTCGGCTCCTCGTCTCGCCGCGGCTGGCGTCCAGTTGGCTGCTCACTGCCGATGGGCAGACCAAGCTCGCCATCGGTGTGGGCCTCTTTTATGACGCCAGCAACCTGGCGCTCATCACCCGACCGCTGGCCGGACGACGGTTCGATGAGCTCTTCGATGAGCGAGGGCGGCCCCGTATGGTGGAACCGCTAGAGACGATGTTTCGAGTCAACGAGCGGAGCCTCCGCGCGCCGCGATTTCTCAATTGGAGCATCGGCGTGGAACGCAAGCTCCCCGCCTCGCTATACCTGCGCGTCGAGTTCGTGCAAAAACGCGGCCGCCACGGATGGGCATTCATCAATCGAGGTGGCGTCGACGTGGGACAGAGAGAGCATCTCTTGGAATTGGCCAGCGTGCGGCGAGATCGGTATGATGCTCTGCAGGTCACTATTCGTCGCACATTGAGAGAGCGTTACAAGCTGTTCGCCTCCTATACGCGATCGTCGGCGCGATCCAATGCCGTCCTCGATTTCAACCTGGATAATCCGTTGTTCAGTCAGCAGATGGGTGGGCGGCTGCCATGGGATGCGCCCAATCGGTTCCTCTCCTGGGGATGGTTGCCGTTGGTTAAAGGCTTCAACCTCGGCTACACGGTCGAGTGGCGCGACGGTTATCCATTCAATGTGGTCAACGAAGACCAGCAGCTCGTCGAACCGCCCGGTTCGCGACGATTTCCCGATTATTTCTCGTTGAACGTTCATCTTGAGCGACGCTTTCGCTTATTCGGTTTTCAGTGGGCCTTGCGCGCCGGGTTCAATAATCTCACCGATCACGCCAATCCCACCGTCGTCAATAATAACATCGACTCGCCCGGTTTTCTCACTTTCGCCGGCCTGCGAGGACGGACATTCACCGGTCGAATTCGCTTTCTCGGTCGGAAGTGAGACGGGCTAGAAGTGAATCTTGATCGACCCGGAGAAAAAGCGTGGCGGCGAGAACTGTCGTGGCGTGAATTCGCTCTCTTTGGCGATGGCGAACACGCGATTGGTGATGTTTTCCACCGAGAATTGCAAGCTCACCCGATGGCGCTCGCGGCGAAACAGATCGATGCCCACATAGATATTGGCAATCAGATGTTGGGGCAGCCGCTCGAAGAGGGGATGCGTTCCGTCTGAGCGGCCAGCCTGCTTGGAGGCGTCTGAGCTCACTCGCTCATCGGTCTGCGCTTCCAGAGGGGTTCCGCTCCCATACTCCAGAGCCCACGTCGTCCATAGACCACTCCTCCGATGTCGCCAGGTGATTCCCGCCCGTCCCGTGTGAATTTGATCGAAAGCGGGGAGAACGCGTTGGCCGACGTCGAGCATCTCGTCAGAAAATCCTCCCGAAACGGGGCCGAAGAAGAAGGCGCGCGCCGCCGAGTAATTGAAGTATCCGGAAAGACCCAGTCGCTCGATCTCGTGGAGTTCCACCGAAAGTTCGGCGCCATAGGCCTTGCCCCGGGCGAAGTTGGTGGGCACGAAATGTCGAACATCGGCCAACTCGGTGGTCTCGAAGGCATCACGGTCTTTGCGGATGTAAGTGTTGATTTGAACCCGTAGTCGATGGCCGAGTAACTGGCTCAGACCAACCTCGAAATGATGACTCCTCATAGGGCGAACCGGCCGTCCATCGACGCCGAGAAGACTGGACAGGAGAAGGTTCTCAATCGGCGGCGGCATGAAGAATCGATTGTAGGCGAAGTGGATGACGGAGGCCGTTCGGGGGATGTAGTAAGCCAGATTGAGACGAGGACTCAGTTGCGCCTCGGATGTGACGAGGCTGTATTGGTCGTAGCGCAGTCCAACGTTGGCCGTGAAGTGGTCAAAGAGTCTGAGTTGATCTTGAGCGTAAAGGCTCACTTGTCCTCCCGTATTTCGTCCGCGGAAAGCGAACGCCGGAAGTTCGATGTCATGTTGACGAGGGTCAAAGAGAAAATCCTCGCGCAGGCGAAGCCAGGTGGTATCCACGCCGAGTTTCAATAAATGGCGTCTGCCGATGCTCTGGGTATAATCGCTCTTTGCTCCCAGGGTGATATCGGCACGCAAGCTTCGCGCCTGAATGGAGAATGGATCAGTGGTAGGTAGGAGTTTGGCCTGAGCTAAACGTCCATAGAGTGATGTCCGCAGTAGCCCATTGGCAGAGACGACGTGATCCCAGGTGAAAATGCCCGTTTGCGCTCGATTTTCCTGAAAGAAGTCGCGGCCCCGCTCGGCTTGCTCAAGCGTGTCGGGAATTTGAAAGTTCGTTCCCCCGGCCATCACGAGGAAGTGGAAGGCGTTCCTCTCGCCGGGCTTGTAATCGAGTTGGACGAAGGAGCGCAAACCTTTCCCTTGATCGTGAAGTTCATTCGGTTCGGGAGGATTCAGGAAACGGTCCGATTGGAAGCCCGAGGCGAAAAGATAATACCCGAAGTCTCCGACAGTTCCCCCATATTCCGCACTGGCATTGTGACGGAGGTGCGTCCCCGCGCCTAGAGACACGCTCCCATGATTGTTCAAATCGAATCCCGACTTGGTCACGATGTCCAAAATACCACCGAATCGATTCCCGAACTCGGCGGGGAATCCCCCAGTGACGACATTGACCGACTGAATGACATCCGGGCTCATACCCGGCGTGAACAACTGGTGAGGGTTATCGAAGAAGGAGACGCCGTTGATGAACGTGTTCAGCGAGAGCTCGTTTCCTCGGAGATGCACGAAATTGTCGTGACTCATGACGGCGCTGGGCACCAGTGCTGAGATCACATCGGGAAGATGCGTGCGACGAGCCATCGGTAAAGCTCGCAGCCCATGCTGATCCAGAGTGGTTTCACTGGAGACTTGCGTCTCATCCAATCGCTCCGAAGATGCGCGTACCGTGATCTCGGCTTTCAGTGGTTCGACCGGCGCGAGTTCGACAATCAGGCGTTGCGCTTGCCGAGGTTTCAATCGGATGGTCACCCTACGAGGATAGTATCCCGGAGCGGTCACCGTGATAGTGTATGGGCCAGGACTCAACTGGGGAAAGATTTGTGAGCCAGCGGCGGTCACCGGTCGCGTCACCGGTCGGGGAAGCAGTGGACTTTGGAGTTCAACGGTCGCGTTGGTGATTGGAGTATGAGTGTCTTGAGTCTCCACTTCGATCATCACTGCTTGTTGTGCCAGAGCTGTAGATGCGGTCGCCAGCGTGAAGCCGAGCATGATGACGGTGGCCGATACGAACCGATGGATCGACGTGCTCTTCGTGATCATTTTCCTGAGTCCCATATCGTTCTCTCCCATTTCCTCCTTTTGGCGGAGGCGAGGAGTTCGAGAGGCTCAGCCGGAGCCACTCGACGGCGAGCCCCTTTCATACACTGGTTCCCCAACAGGGGCTCATTAGATCAGGCGAGAAAGGATCTGTGGGAAAGGAGCAGGGAATTCAAATCCGCGGGGGAGCGCGTTCGGCAATAGACGCGCCACTATACCTGGTCGGAGGTACCAGGACGTTCGTGCTCGCCGGCAATGGGGAGGTGGTCAGGATGAAAGGACGTCCGAGAGAATGCGCGACTGTATTGGGCGCCGAGTTTCCGGCTATCAGATGGTGGCAGCGCCTGGGGCAATCATTGTCTGGAATGGTCCAGGCGGTCGAGGGAGAATGAGTCGTATCCTGGGATATCGTGCAGCAGCACTTTGCAACTTCTTGGCGATGGCAACACGCCATCTGGCAGACGGTAGTGGTTTGAGCGCGAGAGAGGAACAGGCGTGCTCCTCCGCTTCCCGGGACCCCCACGAGGAGCAGCCAGAGGAGAGAGACGCGCCCCCATTGTTCGAGCTTCAGACCCATCACCCGTTTGCAATATAACTCTCCATTCTCGAAGAATCAAGCTTAGCGGAAGGGACGTCACCTCCACTGTGGGTGAGCTTACAAAGCCTGAGGGCTCTTGCCCGAGAATTGCTCTCCGGCTCCCGGCCAGCTATAATCGGCAGCGTCCCATCAGGAGGCGAATATGACACGACGAACCAAGCTCTGGTTGCTCTTCGTGGTGATTTGGTTGGCCGTTCTTTCCATTCGGATACCGGTTTGGTCTCAACCATCGATTTATGAGACGATCAGAGAAGCCCATCGGTTGTTGGAGCAGATTGATGAGCCATCGCACCAGACCATCGCATCAATCGCCCAGGCCCGCCTTGACCGTCCTCGGGCGATTGACGTAACGCACTATCACTTGCAGATTGAATTGACGCCCGATCCCCCTCGATTGGCGGGGGCGGTCACTATTGAAGGACGAGCGACGGCGCCCGTCGAGGCGATCCAGATCGATGCCTATGAGAATCTGATCATTGATGCTGTGCGAAGCGATGGGATCGCGCTTCCATTTCAACGCACAGCAGATCGGATCATCCTTGGACTTCCCCATGCGCTATCGACCGGCGAATCGTTCACCATCACGGTCGACTATCACGGCGTGCCCGTCACGTCTGGCGTATTGGGTGGCGGCATGCTCGTGGCCCGTCACGGAGCCGTCTACGTCATGGCCAATTTGAGCGAGCCCTATGCTGCTCCGACATGGTGGCCGTGCATTGATCATCCCAGCGATAAGGCGACGATTGACATCGAGGCCGTTGTCCCCCGGGCTTATGTCGTCGCTTCCAACGGCGTGTTAGAACGGGTGGAACCGGTAGGGAATCGAAAGACGCGCTACGTCTGGCGAGAGGAGTATCCGATTGCCACCTATCTGGTCTCGGTCGCTGCGACCAACTATGTTCAATTCGAAGAGAGCTACATCGCGCTCGATGGTCGAACCACGATGCCGCTCGTTTATTACGTCTATCCAGAGCACCTGGCCGCAGCGCAACAGAAGTTCCCGGTCACTCGGTCGGCCATGGAGATCTTCGCGCCGTTGTTCGGCGAATATCCTTTCTTGGCCGAGAAGTACGGCATGGTCGAGTTTCCATGGGGAGGAGCCATGGAACATCAGACGATGACCAGCATGGGCGATCGCATCGTTCACTTGGGCGATCTCACAGTCCAGGATTTCATCTCTCACGAACTGGCTCATCAGTGGTGGGGGGATTGGGTGACATTAGCCACCTGGCATGATATCTGGCTCAATGAGGGCTTTGCCACGTATTCGGAAGTCTTGTTCTTCGAGCGCTTCTATGGATGGGATCCCGGCGAACTCATGGATCGGAGTTATGACGATCATCGGGCGTTCGGGCGAATGGGAGGGACGGTATATGCCGAGGATCTCGAAAATCCCTTCGATGATCATGGCGCCATTTACACCAAAGGAGCATGGGTATTGCATATGTTACGGCATATCCTCGGCGAGCGGGAATTCTTCGCCATGCTCAAGGACTATGGCCGGCGATTCGCATTCGCCAACGCCTCAACGGAAGATTTCCAGCGGGTGTGCGAAGATCACTACGGAGCACCCATGGACTGGTTCTTCCAGCAGTGGATCTTTGCTCCCGGGCGCCCCATCTATCACGTCGAATGGGAGGTCATGCCGACCGAGACATCGGATGACTATACTGTGCTCCTCTCCGTGGAGCAGGTGCAGCCTCAGCGCATCCCTGGACGCCCGGAGGAACTCGAACGCGTCTACATCATGCCCATCGACATCACGCTGCATTATGATGATGGCAGTAGCGAGACGCGCGTCATCTGGAATGACGCCCGTCGGCAGGAATTCACCTTCGTCGTCCCGCGACCACCGACGCGCATTGGATTTGACGAAGGACACTGGGTTTTAAAAGAAGTGCGATGAGACGGCGGGCGAAATAGTTCCATGACATCCTGACGGAGATGGGGCCGCGCTCCACCGGTGAGCGTCCCTCACCTCATGTGTGTGCGTGAGAGGAATCCGAGAAGGCATCAAGCGTGATACACTCGCTCGGCGGCTTCCCGCCCTGAAGGGCAGTGAATCCCTTGCACCCGCAACGACTCCCGGAGGGCTTCCAGGACGAGCATCACATTCTCTGGTGTGCTTCCCGCTCCCATGAGCCCTACGCGCCAGATGCGGCCTTTAAGTGGACCGAGTCCACCGCCAATCTCAATGTTGAAATGGTCGAGTAAGTCCTTCCGGAGGCGCTGATCATCGACGCCTTCAGGGATGCGCACAGTGTTGAGACTCCACAGGCGATGTTCGCGAGCCACGAACATCTCCAGGCCCATGGCCTCGATGCCCGCGACGAAGGCGCGATGATTGAGCTCATGACGTCGCCAGCGAGCCTCTAATCCTTCCTCCCGCACCAGTCGTAGCGCTTCCCTGAGAGCATAGATCGTGGAGATGGGTGCCGTATGGTGATAATGTCGTTCCGCTCCCCAATACTTTTCGATCAAACTCATATCCAGATACCAACTCTGAACCTTGCGACCTCGAGCGCGTAGGCGCTGGATGGCGCGCTCGGAGAAGGTGATGGGGGCGAGGCCGGGAGGACAACTCAAGCATTTCTGCGTGCCCGAATAGCAGACGTCGATGCCGTACTGATCAACGAAGAGAGGCATGCCGCCAAGCGATGTCACGGCGTCGACGACCAACAAGGCATCATAGCGGTGGGCGAGGTCACCCAGGTTCTTCAGATCTTGATGAACGCCCGTCGACGTTTCGGCGTGCACCAGGGCGAGGAGGCGAGGTCGTTCGCGCCGCAGAGCATCCTCGATCTCATCGAGATCGAGAGGATGGCCCCACTCAGCCCGCACGGGGACGACGCGCGCGCCGGTGCGTTCAGCGATATCTAACATGCGCTCACCAAAGGCACCATGAATGCCGACCACAGCCGTATCACCGGGCTCCAGGAGGTTGACCAATGCCGCTTCCATTCCGGCGCTTCCCGTGCCGGAGATGGGAATGGTCAGGCGATTCGATGTCTGGAATACATAGCGCAACAGCTCCTGGACTTCGTCCATGATGTCCAGGAACAGGGGATCGAGGTGACCGACGAGGGGACGGGACATGGCACGTAGCACGCGAATATCCACCGGGCTCGGTCCCGGTCCCAGCAAGATTCGCGTAGGAGATGTCGACGTCATTGCCAGGCGCTCTCTTCGATTCGACTGGAGAGTCAGGATGAGATTCTAGGAATCCGAGAGATCTTCGTCAAGGTGAGCGCCGGCCAGGAGAGGTCGCCGGCCCTTGAGCGCCCCCTCGGGCGCCGGTGTGAAGAGCGGTGCATGGGGCGTTCCTCGGGAGGGGTACAGACGAAGGCGCATTCGTCTTTCGCCTTCGTCTGTACGTTCAAGATCGATGCCTGCGATTCATGCTCTCTCCATGGCGATCACTCTTCGGGTAGTTTGAACAAGACGAGGTTGTTCAAAAAGGCGATGAGGGCCTTCTTATCGGCTGTGGAGAGCGTCATGAAATGGCCGCGAGCGCGCGCCGCTTCGCCACCATGTTCGAGGATCGCCTCGGTGAGCGTCGTCGCCCTCCCATCGTGGAGATAGGGAGTTGTGCTCCCCACGCCCCAGAGCGGTGTGGTCATGAAGACGGATGCTCCCGTTCCAACCTCGTCGATAGGCTCAGCCAGTCCTGGGCCCATATCGTGGCGTTTGAGATCGCTGAACAAACGAATGATGGCTCGTCCTCGCTCATCGGTCTCGAACGAGCCCAGCCGCACGATCGTCCCATCGTCTCGCTCAATGCGATTATCGGGTTGATCGCGCGTGAGATCAAAAGTGATGGCCAACGCTGGATCAACGCCGGCCGAGATGGGATCTTGTCCACTGGGGAAGACGGCGTCGCGGTAATTGGGATTCTGACTGGGTTCGCTGAACACGGGATTGTCGATGATCAGGTGGGGTATGTGACACGTGCTACAACCGATGGCGTCGAAGACTTCGGCTCCCCGGTCGATAGCAGCGATTTCTTCTGGCGAAAGAGGAGGCATCAATCCCAATTCGGCCAATTCTCGCCTGGTAGTTGGCCGCGGTTGAGCGGCTTGATATACGGCCAGTGCCGTGATATCGCCCACTGTGAGCTCATTGACCACGCCATCGCCGTCACCATCTACATCTGGTCCGGCCATTTCGACGCCTTGCATGCCCAATTCGTTATGAGCGGCTCCGCGAACGAACGCCCGAACGCTGGCCGTGATGCCCTTCCATTCGATGGGACGAATCACCAGATCCGCATCCACTCCCTCTATGGCAGACGTATCTACCGAACCATCGGGCCGGGCGGTGATGAACCCGAATTCCACTCCTTTGGCCACCAATTGTTTGGTGACGCTCAGCCCACTGGACATGGCTTCGGTGATCGCGCGATCACGGATCGATTGCAGTTCTTCGGTCATCTCTTCGGCGAGCCGCTGTTTGGCCCCAATGCCAAAAAGATGTGGTGCCTGGCGGGTGATGAAGGACCGGACATTGCCCGTGTGAAATGGATCTCGAACGTTGTTGGAAGCAATCGTTCCCGCTCCATCATCGAAGGCTGGCTGATTGTGACATGCGTTGCAGGATTGAGCATTCGGCCCGGTCACTCGTGGCGGCTGGTGGGTGGCCCATTGCCCAGGACCGTCCAGATCGGCTCGAGGGACGCGCGTGAACCGCTTTCCATCGCCAACGTTCGCCCCTCCACCATCCAGAGCATTGAATGAAGTTTCGAACAATCGATCGCCGACATCGAACGCCACCTGGAATGCTTCGGACATCCTACCCTGTGCCACCAGATCATTCAATTCCGCTTGGGTGATATGTTCGAACGCTGGTTGATGAACTTCGCCAATGAGATCCAGATCGGTGACCAAAGCCCACGCGCCGAGTCCACTTATCAGCAGGACGGTTACACCAATGCCTGCGCGCATCACGAGGCGTCCTGGTTGCCAGGATCGAACTCGACTCCACCGGGTTCTTTTCCTCTGACCTCCTCGGCTATTCATGAAGCACGATGTGTTTCCGTTCATCCTTGGTCCTCCTTTTCGTTGGCGGAATGGTGGGAGCGCGCGCTCCCAGGGACTCACTGTGAGCGGGCGTATCCACCCATCACCACACAGTGCTCGTTTGGCTCTTTCTCTCCCCTGGCCGGAGGGATGAGATTCTCAACACGATGAACCAGAAAGCAAGCGAGAGCTATTCATTTTCCCAACCAGGGAGGAGTCGCGCCAACATCGGGGCTCGAACGAGGAACGAAGTAAGTCTCCTCTTTCGAAGCCCGATCCACAACTCGATGAAAAGCTATCATTACGGGAGAGTCATGTCAATGTAAATTGAGCGACGATGTTCTTGACGGTGGTGATCATCGACCTAGTGATCGGGTCCATGGCCGAGGGAGCGATCTTACAGTTGCCCGGTATCCGTGGCAGATGACGAGGGGGGCGATCGCTTGAGAACCATGGGATCGCTTCGGCGAGGAGTTCACCGAGACGGTTGCTCCGGTGACGGTGAGCGGCTTATGCCGATGACCGACATCATTCGTCCAACGCCTTGGCGGCTGTCGCGCCGGTGGGAGAAAAACAGATCCTGGCGACAGATCGTACAAAGTCCCGATGGGAAGATGTTCTCGGGTCGGAGACCGGCGCCAATGAGTTGACGAACGTTGCTCAGTTCCAGATCCAGGTACCATCGACCGTCCGGCTCGCGGGAGGAGATGAACATCTTGGCGTCATCGAACCGGGATCGGAATGACTCCACGACTTCCCGACCAACTTCATAACAACAGGCTTGAGCGGCGGGACCGAGAGCGGCCAGACAATCCTCCGGCCGGGTCCCGAACTCCTCCCTCATCCGGATGATCGTCTTTTCGGCGATGCCGGCCAGCGACCCGCGCCAGCCGGCGTGAACCGCAGCCACGACTCGGCGGATCGCGTCGGCGATGAGAATGGGCAGACAATCGGCCGTTTGCACGGCGAGAAGCCATCCCACCTCGCCGGTGACGAGGGCATCGGAGACGGAGTCTTGGGGACCAGGGGATCGTTCAGCACTGCTCATGATGCGCACCGTGGAAGAATGAATCTGCTGCGCAGTGATCAAGCGCATGCCCGTCGCGCCAATGGCCGCCAAGAAGCGCCGACGATTCTCTCTGACGTTTGTGGGCGTATCGTCTGGGACGAAGCCCAGGTTGAGGGCGCCATCGGGCAGCGAACTGACGCCACCCAACCGCGTACTGAAAGCGTGGACGAAGCCCGCTCGTTCCAGTGGAGGGCACACGAGATATATGAGACGTCCATTCCGTCGAAACTGGAATTCACTCATCGGTCGCCTCGTTTCGCTTCCGAAGAATCGTCGCTCGGAACAGTCCATCCGCCGACTGCAGGATCTTCGCTTTGAGTCGCGGTGGATACTCGGGATGTTCGTTGAGGAACTGATGCACGATGTCAGCCGCTCGTTGTGAGGAGTGGCCGTTGAGCGTGGCGTCGAGCCACCGTTTGGGAAAGAAAATATCGCCGGTCCGTTGAATCTCCTCCAGCAGATCAAGACTCGGACGAATGTATGTGATCGATTGATGGGCCCGTAAGGGATGATGAAGGTATCGCACCGCTTCCAATACCCATGGTTCGTGTCTTCGATTCTCCGCGCTCTTTAAGCTCTCGAAGAAAGCATCGCGCGTCGCCGTATCTGCCGAAACAGCGGGCATAACGAAAGCGAATCGCGCCTTCCGTTCCGGGTTCTTCACTCGCTCCAACTGCGCATCGAGAATCTCGGACCACTGCGGGACTTCGCGCACGGCCAGTTCCAGAGCGATGGTCATGAAATCGCGCTCGGACAAGGGCAATCCGGGGATGGTCAGCGTCTTCCGCCATACGCGTTCCAGTTTATGCACGCCGCCATCCGTCAACGCAATGGAACGATAGGCTCGAAAGTAGGTTGACTTCAGCGACGTTGTCGAGGCCCGTTCCATCAACCGCCAGAACAGGTCTTCAAGTCGCGGCGCCAATTTGTTTCTCACGGTGGTGGGAATGAATCGCCAGTATGCCGTCACGACATCGGTCAATATGCGCTGGACATTGAGTTCCGTCGATTCTCCAGGGAGCAGGCGGAGGGCGAGTTCTATCATGGCGCGTGGCGTCACCTCGGCCTCCAACATTTCTTCCCACAACGTCACCCAGGCGATAGCGCGCGTCATGGCATCCCGCTCCTCGGGCAAATGAGCGAGAAGGAACTGGCGGCTGGCCGGGTCGAGTTCGATAAGGCCATAACCAAGGCCTCGACCATTGGGCAGGACGAACTCGGGCGCCGGGAGACCAACGGCTTCGGCGATGGATACCGTCTCACGATCGAGCTGGCTGGAGAAATAACGGGTCCTTTGGGGATAGGCCAAGAGCACACTGAGCCGCTGATTCCAGATGAGGCCGCGCCCTCTGGGATCGGTTTGTCGAAGGGTGAGAGAAGCGATGGTGCCCTTGTCATTCAATCGAAGTTCGGTGGTGATTGTGGGCCGACCGGGTTCTTCAACCCAGACGCGACTCCACGATCTCAGGTCTTCCACGGTCTTCCGATCGAGAATATCGATGAGATCGAGCCAGGTCGCATTACTGAACCGAAAAGTGTTCAAGTATTCCCGCAGCCCATCACGAAAGGCCGCCTCGCCGACGAGACGTTCCAATTGCCGCATGACAATAGGAGCTTTGTTGTAAATGATCGCGCCATAGAGGGATTTGGCTTCGTTGAGGTTCTCCAGCGGCTGGCGAATCGGATTCGCCCCCTTTGTTCGATCGACCGAATAAGCTGCCGGGTAGTGGGTGAGGAAGAAGCGCAGGTCATGATTGATATCGGGGAACGCCGGATGGACGATCTTAGCGGCCATGAAGTTGGCGAACACTTCCTTCATCCAGACATCGTTGAACCACGCCATCGTCACCAGATCGCCGAACCACATGTGTGACGTTTCATGCGCGATGAGACGAGCGCGACCGAGCTTTTCGGTTTGCGTCGCCGAGGCATCCAGGAGAAGCCGATCGGCTCGGTAGAAGATGGCTCCTGGATGTTCCATGCCCCCGAATTGGAATGAAGGGATGAGGACGAAATCGAATTTGCCGAATGGATATTCAATGCCCGTATACTCCTCCAGCCAGTCTAATGCTCGCTCGTGCAGATCGAAAATGGTCTTCACGTTGCGGCGCAATTTGTCCGCATCGGTCTCCCGATGATACATGTGCATCAGCCGACCATGGCGCTCGGCCGTCTCGACGTCAAAGAGGCCGGCAGCGAAGGCGAACAGGTACGTACTCATGGGCGGAGTCTCGGCGAATTGATAGGTGACACGAGAACCGCGGATGCGGCGCGACACCAGTTCTCCATTACTGACGGCGCGCCAATTGGCGGGGACATCGAGAGTGAGGCGAAATCGGGCTTTCAAGTTGGGTTGATCGAAACAAGGGAATGCCGTGGAGGCGCGATCCGGTACGAACAACGTGTAGAGGTAATTGGGATTGCGATTGAGGGCCGCTTCACCAGCATAGAAGGTCGTCGTGATGGCGTTCTCTCCCGATGGGAGCGTACCCTGCGGGATCACGATATGTCCATTGATGAGCGCGTGATCGAGATTTCGCTCTCCCGTGCGGAGCGTGCGGAGATTTTCTGGCGGGGCCTTGAAATCGAGGACGAGAGGATGAGACCCGTCGCCGAGTTTGAAGCGAATGGTGAGTGTGCCTCGAATCGGTTGGTTGACGGCCTCGGGTATGGTCAGGGTCAAATCGTATCGGATCTGAGAGAGCATTCGGGCGCGTTGTTGGGCCAGTTCCCACGAGACGCCCGATGGAATCTCCAGACGGTGAGAGGATGTACAACCCGGGAACATCGTGACCAAGCCCACCAGCGCCAGGCTCAAGCGTGTGAGCCCTTTTCGTCTCCATGTGTTCGGAGAATTCAACGTCATCATGAGAACAGGATCTTCTCGGCGTTGTCCAACCAGTCCTCGAATCCGTGACCGAACCACACGGCCTAAATTAGCATATGAGGGGGAGAATGCCAAGAATATCGACCACCTGGATTCTGTTCTCGGATAGGCTTTTCCCATTTGGAACATTGGCTCTGCCTATCCGTGACATCATGATTCGTTCGGTTGAGTCAGAGCGTGACATTGAATACGAGGATGCCGCGGGCCTTCATGGGAACGCCGGCGACGTCGTAGGGTCGGAATCGCCACTGGCGAATTGCGTCTGGAGCGGCCATCAAACTCGGTGGCCATATCTCGGATTCGAAAAGACTCTCGTCCATTCAGAGCTTGTCACGGGTATGGAGACTCGCATCCTCGAGCGCGTACTCCCGAGAGTTCGTATGGAGACCCTTGGGGCATCTTGATGTTCGCTTGGCATTCCGACCTCTTCCGAAGGGTTGAGGTTGTGGAAGTCGCATTGTATATTCTCATGGAGGTCGTTGAAATCCGGGAAGATGCCTTGTGGGCGAGTATCGATGGGTGGTAGCGTGTTCGAGAGGTTCTGATGGCGTTTGAAGTACGCGATTTCATGGATTTGCTTCGGCTGCTGACCGAGCATCCGGAGTGGCGATCGGAGTTGCGTCGACTGTTGTTGACGGAGGAGCTCCTCGCGTTGCCGGAGACCGTTCGAGAACTGGTTCGGATACAGAAGCGGACCGAGGAGCGAGTAGAGGCGTTGGCGGAGGCGCAGCGGCGGACCGAGGAGCGAGTAGAAGCCCTGGAGAAGCAGATGGAGCGGTTGACGTCTTCGGTGCATGTGCTCACCAAGCAGGTCGAATCTCTCACCGAGGCTCAGAAGCGCACGGCCGATACGGTCAGTGGCATCAAAGGTCGCTTATTGGAGATAATGTATCGAGAAAAAGCGAGTGGGTACTTCGGTCCCGTGCTTCGGCGGCTTCGGGTAGTGACTCCGCATACGCTGGAGGACACTCTGGAGGCTCGTCTCTCGCGGGAGGAATTCAAGGACGTGCTGCTCCTGGACCTCCTCGTACACGGCCAGTTGCGCGATGCCGCAGAAGAACAGGAGGTCTGGTTGGCCGTGGAGGTTTCTTCGGTGGTCGATGAAGGCGATGTGGAGCGTGCCCGGCGACGAGCGACGCTCCTTCGCA
>RFHM01000153.1 GCA_003696865.1 Acidobacteriota bacterium
ACCTGATGGCGAGCTTCGGGGCCGGTGATCCATCGCGCCTCGCCACGCCGGGTGGCGATCTTTCCATCCAAGCTCATCCCGAACTTGGCGATGACGAATGGTCGTCCCGTCGTGATCCAATGGACGAAGCACTCGTTGAGCGTTTCGGCCTCCGCCTGGTGTTCGCCGACCACGGTGCGGATGCCCGCGGCGGCCAATTCGGCGCGCCCTCGTCCGGCAACCAGTGGGTTGGGATCGAGCATGGCCATATGCACTTCGGCCACGCCGGCGGCGATGATCGCTCGCGTGCACGGCGGTGTCCGCCCGTAGTGACAACACGGTTCGAGATTGACATAGAGGGTGGCTCCCCGCGCCGCCTGGCCGGCTCGTTCCAGAGCGAAGGCTTCCGCATGCGGCGCTCCCGCCCGCGGATGAAATCCTTCCCCGACGATGCGATCTCCGCGAACGAGCACAGCGCCCACCATGGGATTCGGACTCGTCCGTCCCCGCCCGCGTTCAGCCAAACGCAAGGCTCGCTGCATGAAGTCCTCACTCATGCCCACTGGCTCATCGTCTCCCATGGCGATACTGAGAGTTCACCAGGATGTTTCCTTCGGGGAAGATGTGATGGGAGGGCCGAGGGACGGCGCCGGGAGGGGGCATAGAAAACCGGAAGCCATTGTGACCTCCGGGACACCGCTCCAACGCGTCGCCGACGGGCTGAACCCCGTACATCGCGACCAGCCGGCGACGCCCAGTTGCCACCTTCTCCCATCCGGACTATACCGTCGGCTCCGGCCTCTCACCGGATCCACCCCACCACTCGGTGGGGGTCGCGGGCTCGGCCCAACGCTTCGGGCCATACCGCCGGTCGGGAATTGCCCCCCTCATCGAGGGGCTCACCCTGCCCCGAAGGTGCGCATCATTTTTTGAAACGCAGATGGTAGACGAAAAAGCGCTTTCTGGCAAGTTCGGGGAGTGTGTGAGGGTGTCGGGACGCGGATCGGTGACTCCGCTTCGACCGCTACGCCCATCCGAGCGCCGGGAGAAGCGGAGAGCCTCTCACCCGGTTCCCCTCCTCGACTTCGACGCCGACGGCGAGAAAGCGCGTTTGGCCTCGAGGAAATCGCGCACTACTTGCTTGACATCGCGGTGCTCGCCGTCCACCTGATAATTCAACCGGCGCATCTCCTCTTCGGAGATGAATCCCCCGAGCCGCCGTAGCGCCGCGCCGAGCGCCGGATACCGCATGAGCGTGTCGCGACGCACGACGGGCGCGGCTTCATATGGCGGGAAGTAATGCTTGTCATCTTCCAGCACCACCAAATCGAGGTGCGCGATGAGCCCGTCGGTGGAATTGCCCGCCACCAGATCGACGCGACCATCTCGCAGCGCGCGATACATCAGGCCCAGATCCATCTCTCGCGGTGGCTCGGCGAATGTCAACCCGTAGGTCTTGGCCAACCCCGGATAGCCGTCTTTTCGCTCCATGAACTCGTACCCGAACCCGGCGCGCCATCGCGGCGCGTATGTGGCCGCTTGCGAGATCGTGGTGATGTGCAGCCTGCGCGCATCTTCGCCACGGATGATGATGGCAAACGTGTTATTGAATCCCAGGGGCTCCATCCATACGAGGTCGAATCGCTCGGCATACTCCTGCTTGACGCGCTGATAGACCTGGCGCGCGTCACCGATGGGATCGTGCTTCAAGATCGCCGTGTAAGCCGTCCCCGTATATTCGACGTAGAGATCGATCTCGCCCGAGGTGATCGCCCGATGGCAGAGGAACGTGCCGCCGAGATTCAATCGGCGATCTACGCGAAGATCGGTCTGCCGCTCGATATATTGGGCGAGCAGTTCGCCCAGGATGACCTGTTCGGTGAAGTTCTTCGAGCCGACGACGATGTGCCTCTCAATGTGAGTGCAACCAGTCATCGAGAGGGCGAACACCAACAGCCAGCCAACGGACAGATCCCGTCCAAGGCCCGTCACCCGCCCAATCGGAGAGTTCCAACGGCCAGCCTCCTGCCTTCCATCCCCGGCGGGGGAACTCCGCTCACCGATCGTACGCCACCGAGCGTTCATGTCATTTCCCTCCTCATGCCCGTTTGAGGCGTGAGCTGTCGTTCGATCCATCCGAGCGCGAAATCGATGCCCAAGGCGAGCAAAGCTGCCGGCAAAGCACCGGCCAGAATCAACTGATTATCCACCATCGCCACGCCTCGGAAAATGAACACGCCTAACCCACCCGCGCCAATAGCGGCAGCGATGGTGGCCACGCCGACGGAGATCACCGTGGCTACGCGCACGCCCGCCAGAATCACGCCGAGCGCCAGCGGAATCTCGACCTGAAAGAGCAGTTGTCGATCGGTCATTCCCATCCCCAAACCGGCCTGACGAACGGCGGGATCGATGCCCATGATGCCCGCATAGGTGTTGCGAATGATGGGCAGCAACGCGTAGAGCGTGAGGGCGACGATCGCCGTGCGGGCGCCAATGCCGCCCACAAAGGGTATGGGGATGAGAAAGCCGAACAGGGCCAGGCTGGGGATCGTCTGCACCACGTTGGCGAACCCCAGCACCGGTTTGCGCCATCGCGGTTGACGCGTGATGAGGATGCCCAGCGGAATACCGACGAGCAGGGCGATGCTCATGGAAAGGCCGACCAGAATGAGATGCTCTTCGGTGAGATGAACGATCTCGCGCTGATGCCGAATCACAAACTCGATGAAGCTCATGATGTTTTTTCCTCAGAGAGACAATCGTCGGACGGTACGGCTCGAAGGCATTGAATGAACGCTCGCACTTCCGGGCGCGAAGAGCGGAGGAATTCCGCCGGCGTTCCCAATTCCACCAGGCGCCCTTCGTCCAGGAGTCCGATGCGAGAGGCGAGAAAGAGGGCTTCCTGGATGTCGTGGGTCACGAACACTACGGTCTTCCCCAGGCGCTGTTGCCACTCGTGGAATTCGCGCTGCATCTCCAACCGGGTGAGAGGATCGAGCGCGCCGAACGGCTCGTCCATGAGCAGGAGGGGTGGGTCGGCGGCCAGCGCTCGGGCTACGCCGACGCGTTGCCGCTGCCCGCCCGAGAGTTCGTGCGGATAGCGATGGGCGAATTGCTCCGGCGGCAACCCAACCAGGCGCAACAGGCGGTGAACGCGGTCGCGCACGCGCTCGGGTGCCCATCCTTCGAGCGTGGGGACGAGTCCGACGTTGCGTTCGACGGTGAAATGAGGGAATAACCCCACCTCTTGAATGACGTATCCAATGCGTCGCCGTAGTCGAATGGGGTCCCAATCGACGGTCGCGGTGCCCTCGACGCGAACCTCCCCTTCGGTGGGAGTGAGCAGGCGATTGATGAGCTTCAACGTCGTCGTCTTGCCAGAACCGCTGCGCCCGAGCAACACCAAGGTCTCACCTCGGTACACGTGGAAATGCAAATGAGATACCAGTGGCCGGTCGTCGAGACGGTAGGTCACGTCGTGGAACTCGACGGCTGCTCGATTCTCCTCCGCCATGAGTGACTCAAAACTAACCATCCCCGCTCAGCGCTGTCAATGAGGCCGTTCACCGGAAAGAGGAGAAGAACGCCGGCCAAGCCGCGTTCGCCGATAGTGTCCGGGGAGGCCCACCGCTCATTCCCAGAGCGTCGCCATCCCCGCTTCTGAGGACACATTACACGACCACCCGGGGAACGCGACGACTAATACCGCAGGTGATCTCATAGGAGATGGTGTGCGCCTTTCGGGCCAACTCCATGGCGGTGACCGAGAGCCCGTCCTTCTCTCCCAGAAGCACCACTTCATCACCCACGCTGGCTCCCGGAACATCGGTGACGTCGATCAACGTGAGATCCATGCTCACGCGCCCCACCACCGGCGCATAGCGTTGACGAATGATGACGCGGGCCGTGTTGGAGAAGGCGCGGCAGTAGCCATCCTGATAGCCGATGGGCAGGGTCGCGATGCGACTCTCACGGCGGGTGACGAACGTTCCGCCATATCCGAGCGGCGCGCCGGCAGGGACCGTCTTGACGAGAATGATGCGCGTATGAAGCGACATCACGGGCCGCAACTCGGGAGCGGCAGAAAAGAGACCATAGAGGGCTCCGCCCGGTCGAACCATATTCCCCCACGACTCGGGGTAAGCGTAAATTGCAGCACTGCTGGCCAGATGATAATAGGTTGGTTGATGACCGGCTCGTCGCACCAGTTCCCTCGCCTGATGGAACCGCTCAATCTGGCGGCGGGTGAATTCGTCCTGGCGCGGCTCGTTGGCCGAAGCCAGATGGGTGAGCAGTCCGTCCATCCTGACGTGAGAGTAGTGGTCCAGGCGATCGAGAAACTCCTCCAGTTCGGCCAATGGTACTCCCAAGCGTCCCATGCCGGTATCGACTTTCAAGTGATAGGACGCGACGCGTTGGCGCGCTCGGGCCGCGGCGTCCAGTTTTTCGAGCATCCCGCGATCATAGATGGTCGGCGTGAGCCCATATTCGAGGAGCAAAGAGGCCTGGTCATTGTAAAAACCACCCAGGCAAAGGATCGGGCGCGTCACGCCCGCTTCCCGCAAGGCGATGCCTTCTTCGGGAAGGGCGACGCCAAACCAGTGGCATCCCAGATCTTCCAGATGCCGCGCGACGATCACCGCATCGTGACCGTAGGCATCGGCCTTGACCGCGGCGAGAATTTTCACTCCCGGTCCCACGCGCGCGCGCAGGGCGTGGAAGTTCCCGGTGAGATGATCCAGATGGATTTCCGCCCAGGTGGGTCGACCGAGGACATCCGATGAGGAGGAAGCGGGCGCGATGAATGATGAGCGAACGTCGATCTTCTGGCTCATAGGGGGGCGTCCATGAGATTCTCAAACCGCGTGAATTCCTTGAGGAAGGCCAACGGGACCACGCCCGTAGGGCCATTTCGCTGCTTGGCGACGATCAGCTCGGCCTTCCCTTCGTTCTCCGGCGTGCGATTGTAGAGTTCTTCGCGAAACAGAAACGCGACCACATCAGCATCCTGTTCCAGGGAGCCGCTCTCTCTCAGATCGCTCAACTGCGGTCGATGATCGGTCCGCGCCTCGGGCGCGCGCGAGAGTTGCGAGACGGCGATGAGCGGCACCTCCAGATCCTTGGCGATGGCTTTCAGGTCGCGCGAGATCTGTGAGACTTCTTGTTGCCGATTCTCCGCCCGGCCACGACCGCTCATCAATTGAAGATAGTCGACGATGAGCAGATCGAGTCCCCGCTCGTGTTTGAGCCGCCGCGCCTTGGCTCGAAGCTCCAGCGTGGTGATGCCCGGCGTATCATCGATGAAGATCTTACACTCGGCCAGCTTCTTCAATCCCTGAGCGAGCCGCCGCCAATCCTCGCGATTGAGAAAGCCGCCGCGAAATCGTTGCATGTTCACCTTGGCCTCGGAACACAGCAAGCGAACGACCAGTTGCTGTTTGCTCATCTCCAGCGAACTGATGCCGACCGTGTAACCGGCTTGGGCCACGTTCTGGGCGATGCTGAGGACGAAGCTCGTCTTCCCCACCGAGGGGCGGGCGGCGATGATGATCAAATCGCTCTTCTGAAGTCCCGAAGTCATCTCATCGAACTCCAAAAAGCCGGTCGGCAAGCCGGTGATCATCCGCGGCCGGCCGGCCATCTGCTCGATGACTTCCAGTTGCTGCTTGGCGACATCGGCTACGGTGGTGAACCCCTCTTTGGTGCGATCGTCGGCGATATCGAGAATCGCGCGCTCGGCGCGTTCCAGGATGAGGTCCGTGTCTTCCTCCTGCTCGAAACATTCGCTGATGATCTGGTTCGAGGCGATGATGAGGCGTCGGAGCAATGACTTGTTGCGAACGATCTTGGCGTAATGCTCGATATTCCTCAGATGGGGCGTCCCATCCATCAAGCGAGCGATGTAACTGACGCCACCGATCTGCTCCAACTCGCCGGAACGCTCCAGTTCTTCCCGCAAGGTGATGGGATCGATGGGCTGATCTCTTTCGTAGAGCGCCATCATCTTTTCGAAGATGCGCTGGTGGGCCTCGAGATAGAAATCGTCGCGACGCAAAAATTCCAAGGCCTGGTGCAGCGTGGAGTTGTCCAGAAGGATGATCCCGAGAATGGAGCGCTCTACATCCACGCTATGAGGGAGCGAGCGCTCGACCATCACTTCATTGGGCGACTTGGCCATCGGTTCCTTCCTCGCGTCAACGCACGCCGAGTTGCTCACCGAGCCTCGATCGAGAGAGGAATCCCCCGACCGTCTTCGTCCTCCCCGCTCCTCGACGAGGCCAACCATTAGTGTACAACAAATGAATCGCGAACGACAAAGGGCGACGGTGAATCAATTTTACTTATGAGGGGAAGCTGTTATAACATGTAACGCTCGGGGATTCATCTGATCCATCGAGAGAGTCACTCTGAAACGAGGGATCGGCGCGTCGGCCCTCAGCCACCCGCCGGATCGCTCGTTTCGGTCGATAGAGAGGAACGTCCATGACTCGTATGGTGGCCAGCAACGTTGACCGCCGGAGCCGGGGCGCAATGCTCCTCGGATTCCTCAGCGTGATCGTCATAGGCTTTGGCCTCGGTCTCTCGCCGTCGCAAATCGAGATGGCCAAGTTCCCCTATCAACGCCACCTGTCCAAACGAGAACGAAAATGGGTCGACGCTCAATTGAAGCGCATGCGTCTGGAGGAAAAGCTCGGTCAGATGATAATGATCCCGGCGTCGGCGACGTTCCTGAATCTGGAGAGCGAGCGGTTCAAGGCGTTGCGCCATCACATCTTGGAAAATCACGTGGGAGGGATTCTTCTGGAGCGTGGCCAGGTGTATGAAGCGGCCATGATGATCAATCGCCTCCAAGAGTTGTCTCGCTTCCCCTTGCTCGTCGCCGCCGAGGTCGATGCCGGAGTGGGGACGACGCTCCTCGGGGCGACGCTCCTGCCTTGGAATATGGCTGTGGGAGCCACGGGCGATATGGCTTGGGCGATGCGGCAGGGAAGCGTGACGGCACAAGAGGCTCGATTACTGGGGATCACCTGCCTCATTGGTCCCACCGCCGATATCATCGCCGATCCTCGTCATCGGCGGATTGGTGTGCGTGCCTATGGCGATGATCCCCGCCAGGTCGCCAGGATGGTCTCAGCCTACATTCAGGGCGCGCAGATGTACGGCGTGATGACGGCGGTGAGGACATTCCCCGGATATGGCAGCGCTCGGCCACCGGTCGGCGAGGCGTTCCCTCTGCTCACCGGCTCCATCGATGACCTTCGGGAGCAGGCCCTCCTTCCCTTTCAGGCAGCCATCCAGAGCGGAACGGGCGCTCTTCTGGTCGGTCATATCGCCGTTCCCAAGATCGATTCCACCCCCCTCCCATTGGGTTCGCCGGAGAAGCCACCGAAGCCGGAGGCGAAACTCACCAGACCGGCCTCACTTTCGCCCGTGGTGATCGATGATGTGTTGCGCCGTCAGATGAAATTCGATGGTCTCATTTTGACGGATAGGTTGTCGGACGCCGCGATGACTGCCCATCTCACTCCGCGCCAATGTGCTCACTATGCCGTGAAGGCGGGCGTCGATATATTGCTCGCACCGGCCGACGTGGATGGGACGATGCGCAGCTTGTGGGAAGCCGTTCGACGAGGGGAGATTGCCGAGGAGCGCATTGATGAATCGGTCCGGCGTATCCTCACCGCAAAAGTGCGCTTGGGTCTGGCCGCCAATCGGTTCACTGACATCGACCTCATCGATAATTTCGTTGGCGGTTCGGCATCGCGTCACGTCGCCCAAACCATCGCCCAGCGCGCAATAACGCTGGTGCGGGATGAACGGCACACCATCCCGCTGAATTCTACATCTATCACATCGGTGATGCATCTGGTCATGACCGATGCCGATATCAACGCCGGGACGCGACGAACCTTGGGGCGCGTCCTCACCGATGAGTTGAGGCGTCGCGGGTTGAACGTCGAACGGCGCGTCGTCGACCGGTGCACGCCGGTCGATCGAACGGCGGCCATTCTTCGTCGAGCGGAGTCGGTCGATCTCGTTCTCGTTTCACTGTTCGCGCATCCTCGGCGCGATCATCAACCGGATCTTCCCGCCGCGGTCCGCGCTCTTTTGAAGCAGATTCCCCAACGTCAACCGTCGACGGTGGTCGTTTCTTTTGGGCGTCCATACCTCCTGCTCGAGTATCCGACGCTCCCTGCGTATATCTCGGCGTTCGGCGATGCCGGAGATGCCGTATATGCCCAACGCGCCGTCGCTCGCGCCCTGTCGGGCGAAGCGCCCATCGGCGGGAGATTGCCCGTAGCATTGCCTGGACTCTATCCTCGCGGGCATGGCATGACCATGGGCGTGGCCGGGGGCGAGCGAACGCCGAAACGACCGTGAAGGAGAGAGGATGATGGATGTGTTCGCCTTGACGCGAAAACTCATCGATATCGATTCCACGACCGGGCGTGAAAAAGACGTCGCTCTCTTCCTGAAAGGCTACCTGGCCGAGCGCGGTTTCCAGGTGACGCTGCAAGAAGTCGAACCAGATCGGTTCAACGTGCTGGCGCGGTTGGGGCAACCGCGCGCGATCCTCTCCACGCATCTGGATACCGTTCCGCCATTCATCCCCTCATCCGAAGACGAGGACTACCTCTATGGACGGGGCGCGTGCGACGCCAAGGGCATCGCCGCCGCCCAAATCACGGCGGCCGAACGGCTCGCGGACGGAGGCGTTGAACAGATCGGACTCCTGTTCGTGGTCGATGAAGAGCGAACCAGCCTGGGCGCCAAAGCGGCGAACCGGTTGGATTGGGAGAGTGAGTTTCTCATCGATGGCGAGCCGACCGAAAACAAGCTCGTGCTGGCCACCAAGGGCTCGATGCGCGTGGAGATCAAAACCCGGGGTCGGGCGGCACATTCGGCCTACCCTCATATGGGAGAATCGGCCATCGAGAAGCTGTTGGACGTGCTTGACGATCTCCGTCAGATACCCCTTCCGCGCCACGAACTCCTCGGCGAGAGCAATTACAACATCGGCATCATTGCTGGAGGGGTGGCATCCAACGTGATTCCCGATCGGGCGCGGGCGGAGGTCATGTTTCGGTTGGTCGAGGAACCGGTCACACTGAGAAGACAGCTTCAGGAGATCACCGACGGGCGAGCGACGCTCACCATCATCTCTGAAGCCTCACCCGTGTTCCTGAATCAGGTAGAGGGATTCGAGACCGGCGTCGTCTCGTTCGGCACGGATATTCCATTCCTCACGCGACTGGGAAAACCATATTTGCTCGGGCCAGGCTCGATCCTCGACGCCCACACCGATCACGAGAAGGTGCCGAAACGAGCGCTCATCGAAGCGGTGGAGCTTTATGTTCGATTGGTCGAGAGGCTGTTGAACGAGTCCGGTTGATCGTGGAGGCGTTCCGACCAAGCGGGATCGTGATGTCCTCGTAGAGGGGAACATCGGCATCGGTTGAGGAGGTTGTGAGATGATCGTCATGAAGTTCGGGGGCACGTCGATTCAGGATGCCACATCCATCGAGCGGGTGGTTGATATCATCAAAGCGCGCGCCCATCTCGGCCCCGTCATCGTCGTTTCGGCGATGGGAAAGACGACGCGCGCACTGCTGGATATTGCCGAGCGCGCTACTCGCGGTGAGCGGGCCGTGGCGCGCGGGCGATTGGAGGAACTGAAAGGGTATCACGTCGCTCTCATGCGCGCGCTGCAGACAGATGACGCTCTTCCTCGCGTCGAAGAGTACTTTCACGACATCGAGCAGCTCATCGATGGGCTGGCCATCCTGCGCGAGCTCACCTTGCGTGGCCGCGATCGCATCGCTTCCTACGGAGAGCTCATCTCTTCGGTCATCGTGACCGAAGCCCTACGGCGCGGGGGACTCGATGCCGTCTGGCTCGATGCCCGCCAGTTCATGATCACCGATGAACATCATACGCGGGCGCGGCCGTTGATGGATATCGCTCGGGCGAGAATCATCGAACATCTTCGACCATGCCTTCGGGCGGGGCGGATTCCCGTCACTCAAGGCTACATTGGAGCGACCCCCCATGGGGTGACGACGACGCTGGGATTCGAGGGCTCGGATTATTCGGCGGCCATCATCGGCGCCGCCCTGGAGGCTGAGGATATTCAGATCTGGACGGACGTCCATGGCATCATGACGGCCGATCCGGCCATATTACCAGACGCCCGCACGATCAAAGCGATTTCGTTCCTGGAAGCCAAAGAACTCACCCACTTCGGCGCCAAGGTCCTTCATCCGAGCACCTTGTTCCCCGCCGACGAAAAAGCCATTCCCGTCCATATTTATAATTCCCGGCGTCCGGATGGACCGGGCACGGTCATCGCCGCCACCGCCCCGCCCACGCGCTCGATCATCAAATCGATCGCCTATAAGAAGCCGGTCGCCCTTGTCACGGTGACGGCTCGGCACGCATCGTCCTCGCCGCGATTCTTCAAGACCGTCTTCGAGGCCGTAGAGCGCGCTCAGCTTCACCTGTACCTCGCCATGACGACGGGGACGAGGATCGTGCTGGTCGTCGATCCCTCGGAGAGCGTCGAGGCGCTGACCATTGATCTCGAGCCGGAGGCGAGCGTCGCCATGGTGTCGGATCAAGCCATCGTCTCTCTCGTTGGAGAGCACCTCCATCAACATCCGGCGCTCCTCCGCCACGTCGTCCAGGCGATCGGCGACCTGCATGTGAGGGCGGTTTCTCATGGAGCGTCTGAGCATAGCCTGGTCCTCATTCTCCAGGCGACGGCGGTCGATGAAGCCGTAAGGCGCTTGCACGACGTTCTGTTCCGTGACGTGGATCCGGAGATGTTCTATTGAGGAGGGCCTCATGAATATTGCCCTGATTGGATATGGCAAGATGGGTAAGCTCGTCGAACGGCGAGCGCAGCGTCAAGGGATGACCGTTTCACTCATTCTCGATTCCAAGAATAACGAACGGTTCCAGGGGCTCACGCCGGAGAATCTGGCCGGCATCGACGTCTGCATCGATTTTTCTACTCCTCAGGCCGTGGTGGAGAACATTCGCCGGATCGCCCGGGCGGGCGTCAACATGGTCGTGGGGACGACGGGGTGGTACGAGCATCTGGAGGAGGTGCGCCGTATTGTCGCTCAAAGCGGAATCGGCTTCGTCTATGGTCCCAACTTCTCTCTGGGCATGAACCTGTTCTTCAAGATCGTTGAGTACGCCGCTCATTTGTTCCATCGCTTCCAGGAGTTCGATCCGTTCATCGAGGAGGCCCATCACAAGCTCAAGAAGGACGCACCGTCGGGGACGGCGCTGGCGCTGGGGCGCATCCTGGAAGCGGCCTATGTCGATCATCACGTGCCGATCTCCAGCGTGCGCGCCGGTTATATTCCAGGCACTCACGCGGTGAGCTTCGATTCCCCGGTGGAAACGATCACGCTGAAACACGTCGCCCGCAGTCGAGAGGGTTTCGCCGATGGAGCGCTGCTCGCAGCGCGATGGATCGTGGGGAAGAAGGGATTCTACGCGTTTCAAGAACTCGTGGAACGAACCGGATGATGTC
>RFHM01000154.1 GCA_003696865.1 Acidobacteriota bacterium
CCATAGAGCACGGTATTGCCGACGATCGTGTGGTGCCGGCGGGCAAATGGGGCATGGGCTGGCGGACGAATGACGATCTGACCGCCGGCCATGGATTTCCCCACATAATCGTTAGCGTCGCCCTCCAGGATGAGCCGTAGACCACTGATGCAGAACGCCCCGAAGCTCTGTCCCGCCGTTCCCCGGAAGTGCGCCTCGATGGTCCCTTCGGGCAACCCCTCGTCGCCCCACCGCCGGGCGATCTCGCCAGCCAGTCGCGCCCCGACGGTGCGATCGGTGTTCCGAATCCGATAGGTGAACCGCGCGCGACGTCCGGCTTCCAACGCGGGCAACGCATCGTGATACACGCGATCGTCTAACGTCGCCTGGGCGTGATCGCCGACGCGCCGCCGGCTCTGATGCGTCGTCCGATGTTCGCCCCCCGAGGACTGGACTCCCGGGGATGGCCGATTCACCGGGGTGAGTAACGGGCTGAGATCGAACGTCCCACGCACGTTATCCGGCGGCGCCGAGACGGGGCGCAACAAATCGGCTCGCCCCACAATGTCGTCGAGTCGGCGGAATCCCAGTCGAGCCAGGTGATGCCGCACGTCCTCGGCGAGAGCGCGGAAGAACCGGACGAGCATCTCCGGCTTTCCCGGAAAACGCTTGCGCAGATCTTCGCGCTGGGTGGCGATACCCACCGGGCAGGTGTTCAAGTGACACTGTCGAGCCATGACGCATCCCAGAGCGACCAGAGCCGCCGTGCCGAACGCGAATTCGTCGGCGCCGAGCAGGGCGGCGATGATCACGTCGCGACCGGTTTGCAATCCGCCATCGACGCGCAATCGCACGCGATCGCGCAATCCATTCAAGGTGAGCACCTGATGCGCTTCGGCCAGTCCCAACTCCCAGGGAACGCCGGCGTTCTTGATCGATCCCAGAGGGGATGCTCCCGTGCCCCCGGCATGCCCGCTGATATGAATGACATCGGCGTGCGCCTTGGCCACGCCCGCCGCCACCGTACCGACGCCGGCCTCGGCGACCAGTTTGACGGCGATGCGCGCCCGCGGATTGACGCGCCGCAAATCGTAGATCAATTGAGCGAGATCTTCTATACTGTAGATGTCATGATGAGGGGGAGGCGAGATGAGCGTGATCCCAGGTCCAGAGTGACGGATGGCCGCAATCTCTTCGGTCACTTTGTGGCCTGGAAGTTGCCCCCCCTCTCCTGGTTTCGACCCCTGGGCCATCTTGATCTCCAGCTCGTCGGCGGACATGAGATAGGCTGGCGTCACGCCGAAGCGCGCCGAGGCCACCTGCTTGATGGCACTGTTGGCCGAATCTCCATTGGGTAAGGGTCGATAACGACGTGGATCTTCTCCGCCCTCGCCGCTGTTGCTCCTGGCTCCCAACCGGTTCATGGCGATGGCGATGGTCTCGTGCGTCTCGCGGCTGAGGGCTCCGTGTGACATGGCGGCGGCGCAGAATCGCTTGACGATCTCCTCCACCGGCTCGACCTCTTCGACGGGGATGGGCCGACCAGGCCGGAACTCCAGCAAATCCCGTATGGCCGCCGCCGGACGCTCCCGGACGCGACGCGCGTAATCGCCATACTCGCCTCCCTCCTCGCTGCGAACGAATTTATGCAGAGAGCGAACGACGTCGGGATTGAACATGTGATACTCGCCGGCGCGGCGATACCGGTAGTAGCCGTAATCCTCGAGCTTGAGCCGCTCGTGCCCGAAGCCCAATCGGTGCTGAAAGAGCGCGTCAGCGACAATATCGTCTAATTGCACGCCGCCAATGAGCGAAGGCGTATGGGTGAAATAGGTTTCGATCACTGAGCGATCCAACCCCACCGCCTCGAAGATCTGAGCGCCACAGTAACTGCTGAGCGTGGAGATGCCCATCTTGGACATGATCTTGAGGAGCTCTTTTTCCACGGCGTGGACGTATTTCTCCAGCGCTTCGGATAGAGCCACCTCATCGGACTCGCCGACGGCGCTCCTCAACACGTCGTATGCCAGATAGGGATAGATGGCATTGGCGCCATATCCGAGAAGGCAGGCGAATTCGTGCGCTTGTCGCGGTTCGGCCGATTCTACGATGAGGCTCGCGCGCATGCGCAATCCTCGGCGAATCAAATGATGATGCACGGCGCCCACAGCCAGCAGCATGGGGATGGCCGCTCGCTCCGCATTCACGGCGCGATCGCTCAACACGAGCAGCGTCGCTCCCCGACCGATGGCCTCTTCGGCTTGCCGGCAGAGCGCCTCAAGGGTCCGCCGAAATCCCACCGTCCCGTCCTCGACCGGGAACGTCACATCCAGCACCCGGGCGGGAAAGGCCGCCTGGTCCATCAACCAGGTCATCTGGTTTTCGGTCAGGATGGGACTATTCAGCTTGATGAGGCGAGCATGGTCTTCGCTCTCCTGGAAGACATTCGCCCGTGGGCCGATGAGGGTCTCTAACGCCATCACCAGCCTCTCGCGCAGGGGGTCAATTGGCGGGTTGGTCACTTGCGCGAATCGCTGTTTAAAGTATGAATAGAGGAGGCGTGGTTTTGTCGAGAAAGGGGCTAATGGCGTATCGTCCCCCATCGAACCCACGGGGATCTCCCCTCGCGACATGGGCGAGAGGATATACTTGACATCTTCGATCGAATACCCGAAGGCGCGCTGAAGCTGTAGCCGTCGCTGCGCCGGTAGCGAGGCCGTGAACTGGAACGCTGGCGCCGGACACGTTCGCCGTTGTCGCTCTATCCATACGCCATATGGGCGACGACGGGCGATGGTCTCTTTGATGATCTCGTTCTCCAGCAACAGGCCCGCGCGAAGGTCCAGAGCCAGCATCTGCCCCGGTCCCAGCCGACCATTCTCCACGATGCGTTCCGGCTCCAGGTCGGCGACGCCCACTTCGGAAGCCACGATCACGAGGCCGTCATCGGTCACCACATAACGCAACGGTCGCAAGCCATTTCGATCCAACGCCGCGCCGATCACCTGACCGTCACTGAACACCAGCGCCGCCGGTCCATCCCATGGTTCCATGAGACCTTCGTGATACTGATAGAAGGCGCGAACGGCGGGATCCAGGTGAGGGACCTGTTCGTGCGCTTCGGGAATGAGCATCATCATGGTGTGAAGCAGATCCCGCCCCGACCGCACCAGCAACTCGGCCACATTATCCAGGCTCGCCGAATCGCTACCTTCGGCCCAGATGACGGGTTTCACATATTCTGCCTCATCGGCCCAGAGGCTCTGTTCCACATCCGACTGGCGCGCCCGCATCCAGTGGCGGTTCCCCTCGATGGTGTTGATCTCGCCATTATGGGCCAGCAACCGGAACGGTTGAGCCAGGAACCAGTTGGGAAACGTATTGGTGCTATACCGCTGATGGAAGATGGCCAGAGCAGACTGGAAGTTGGGATCGTGGAGATCGGGATAGAATTGATTCAGTTGGCGAGCGTTGAGCAACCCCTTATACACGATCGTCCGGTGCGAGAGCGAACAGATGAAACCGGAGGTGAGCCCGATCTCATGCCAACGTCGCTCTATCTCCTTACGGGCCACAAAGAGGACGCGCTCCAGTTCATCGCCAGCCAGCTCTCCGGAGGGAATGGCGAGCACCTGGCGAATCTCAGGGCGGGTCTCGGCCGCCTTTTTCCCTAACACCTCATCCCTGGTGGGAACGGTTCTCCAACCAAGGATGCGGAAGCCGCGACGCTTGAGCACCTGGCTGACGATCTGACCAGCCTGCGCCAAGGCCTCCGCCTCCCGGGGAAGGAAACACATCCCCACGGCGAGGGGAGCGGCTTCCGGGATCTCGGTCTCCTGACCGGCCATCTCGTGGCGAAAAAAGGCTGCCGGCAGCTGACAGAGAAGGCCAGCGCCGTCGCCAGTGGCCGCATCGGCATCGGCGGCGCCACGATGGCCCAGCCTGATCAAGGCTTCCAGCGCCATCTGGACGATGCGCTGGCTGGGACGTCCACGGAGGTCGGCGACGAACCCAACGCCACAAGCATCATGTTCCAGTCGAGGATTGTAAAGAGAGAATCGCGTTCGATCACTCCCATTGATCGCCACCATGAGTCTCTGCCTCCTCATTGCCCGTCTTCTCCGATCATCGACCATCAAAAAAGGCCATCATCCGGTTCGGATGATGGCCTTGCGTCGTCGTGATCATTGCGGTCAGGCCATCATCCGTCACCTCCGCCCGGAGTCATGGCCGAAATGATAATCGTTACGCTGCGCTTAGCTCGTCGCCCATCGTCTGCCGCCCATCGCTCGATCCCGGCGACATCCCGACCACTTCCCATAACCGATCCGTGAGACCGCGGACGCTCGACGACGGACCGCCGATGGTCACTCCTCACCGATATGTCTGGCCACAATCGGCTCATCGTTTCTCTCAACCTATGCGCCTATCCCACCTCAACTCGCCCGGGCTACGGGTCGAGAGGGACGGAGGATCTCCGGCTGCAAGGAGATCAATACGTCGAAATCCCGCAGATCGCGAACCAACTCGCGCACGGCCCGCAACAGAAACTGCCGGTATTCCTCTTCCGTCTCATACTGCTCGCGGAAGTGAAGCAGGAACCGCATCACTTCACCGTATTCCTTGGTCACCATCACTGCCTCCTTCGGCGTCAAATCGTCCGCAGCGAGGCGAACGCCACGGACTACGAGACGTCAAATATCATAGTAGAGCGTGAACTCCACCGGACTGGGTCGCATCCTCACGACATCGATCTCATTCTCCCGCTTATAGCGAATCCACCGCTCGATCAGTTCCTCAGAGAAAACGTCCCCGGCCAACAAGAACTCATAATCCTGCTCCAAGGCGCGAATGGCATCTTCGAGCGAACCGGGCAGGCTGGGCACATCTTTGAGCTCCTCGGGACTCAGGTCATAAATATCCTTGTCCAGGGGATCGCCAGGGTCGATCTGGTTGCGGATGCCATCCAACCCCGCCATGAGCATCGCCGAGAACGCCAGATAGGGATTGCAACTGGGGTCCGGTGGGCGAAACTCTAACCGCTTGGCCTTGGGACTGGCCGAGTACATGGGAATGCGCACCGCCGCCGACCGATTGCGGCGCGAATAGGCGAGATTGACCGGCGCTTCGAATCCCGGAACGAGCCGACGATAGCTATTGGTGGTCGGCGCGGCGAAGGCGACGATGGCCGGCGCGTGTCGGAGGAGCCCGCCAATGTAGTAGAGCGCCGTCTTGGACAACCCAGCATATTCCTCGCCGGCAAACAGCGGCTGTCCGTCTTTCCAGAGACTCTGATGCGTGTGCATGCCGTTGCCGTTATCGCCAAACAGCGGTTTGGGCATGAACGTCGCCGTCTTGCCGAACTGACGCGCCAGATTCTTGACCGTGTATTTGAAGAGCATGAGATTATCGGCCGTCCGCACCAGCCCCGCGTAGCGAATGTCGACCTCGCCTTGTCCGGCGGTGGCGACTTCATGGTGATGACATTCCACCTGGATGCCCACCCGCTTGAGGTGATCGGCCACCTCGGTGCGAAAGTCGTGCAGGCGGTCCAGCGGCGGTAGCGGCACGTAGCCCTCCTTGTGGCGGATTTGATAGCCGCCATTAGCCTCACGGCTGCTCCAGATGGCCTCTTCGCTCTCGATCTTATACCCCGCCGAATCGACATCGGCGTGGTACGCGATGCGGTCGAAGATGAAGAATTCAGCTTCGGGACCGAAATACGCCGTATCGGCAATGCCCGTTTGACGCAAATACGCCTCGGCACGACGCGCGACCCCTCGAGGGTCGAACAGATAATCCTGCTTGGTCAGGGGATCGATGACGTCGGCGATCAAGCAAACCGTCTTCCGTTTGATGAACGGATCA
>RFHM01000021.1 GCA_003696865.1 Acidobacteriota bacterium
GTGGGGGAATTGGGTTGAGGTCCCGCCTCAAAAGTCACAATTCCCTGGGCGGTGATCCAGATGCGCCAGCCAGCTTGAGCGGCAGGGTCAAATTTCGAGACGATGAGGCCCGCCCCGCCTCCCCAAGCCATCCAGAAGTCCACCGTAAAGCTCCCGGAACCGGGTTCGAGATCTAAGCTACTTGGGACGCGGATGTGACGGGTTGCACCGAAGAAGAGTGAGGTGCCCACCATGCCCGGCGGGAACGCGAAGCTCGATGGCCACAAGCTCGATGGCACCGGACCGGGGCCGGCGGGAGGACCAATCGGCCCGGGTTGCGTCGTTCCATGATGACCACCCACGATGTCAGCAACCGTCGGTCCTGAGGTCTCATCCAGCGGCCACTAGGCGACAAGACCATCCGGCGGATCAACGCATTGGGCAGTTGGACAATCGAAAGTGAGTTGCTGCGCACAGACCGGCGCGCCCGTGACGTCCTTAAAGATGAAATTCACAACCTGTGGAAACGCCCCGTTCGGATTCAAACAGATCTCCGCAAGAGGTCCGGCGGGAGGGCCGGCAGTAGTCCATTCCACGGTCGTCACGGGAAAACCGGTTGTGGGCGTCTGAACCCATCCGGACGCCGGTGAGGCGCCGGCAAAAGTCACCGGCCCTACAGCCGTGGCTTCGATAGTGGGTAGGATCAAATTGGCATTGTTCATGACCGTGAGCATCCAACAGCAGTCCTGACCGGTGAATTGCGCCGAAATGGAGATCTGGTTTGGGTCACAGGGTGGTGGTGGTTGTTGCACGCCGGCCTTCTGGACCGGGGGCGTCATGATGCCCAGCATGAACAAGGCAATCAATAGAGAGAACGCCTGCGTCGAGACGTGCGCTCGGATGCAGGCCATACCCGCCAAACATCTCTTGCCTATCGAAGCGAAAACGTCCATGACCATCTTCAGCACTCCTCCTTTCACATGACGGATGAGCACAGGTCACAGATGGGCTCTTGCAAAAGAAGTCCTCCTCGTCTCTATGCCCATCTCTCACTTCTATGCCCATCTCTCACTCACTTTTTGTGGGCCTCGTCGGAGCCTCTTTGATTTCTTCGAGCATGTCCCCGCCGCACCACCCCGTCTCTATGCCCATCTCTCACTTTTTTGTGGGTTCTTGGGGGTCCTCTCGGGCAACCTTACACTGAAGAATGGCGATGGGACCATCCGGGTTCACTGCTCGAGGCAATACTCGATGCTCTGCTTTCTCCCTGAGGTGAGGTCGGTATCCGTTTGGAGAAACACCTGTGGCCGCGGAATGCGCGTAAAGCACCCGACGCCTGAGCGTGAGAGGGCGAGTTCCTGACGGCACATCTCCGACTTCGGACCCCTACATAGCACTCGGCGCGTGAGCCTACAACGAACCATACGACACAACCTGAGCGCTTGTCTGAAAGTCTCCGAGTCTCCGGCGAAGACCCCATGAGCGATTGTATTTTTTTTTTGGGTGCGTGTCAAGAAATCTTCGCCGGTGGGAGCCCCCTGCAATCCCCGGAAGCTCGCCGGGTGCCGGAAAGGTGGCCGAGAGTTGCTGTCAGGCCCCTCCACAGCGTTGATCGCTCCTGGGGCGATGCTCTACAATCGCTCTCTGGTGGGCGTCGGATCATTGGCTCCGTTCATGTAACGGAGAGCGAGAGCCACTCGGCCCACCGGCATGGTCCGTCAGTCTGGAGGAGGCACTATGCAATCGAACCCAATCTCTCTGAGCCGCTGGAGCGTGGTCGCCGTTGCCATCGTCATGTTCATCGTCGGCGCCCTCGCTGGAGTCAGCTCTCAGGAGGTCGCCGACCTGGTTTTGCGAAACGGTAAGATCGTCACCATGAATCCGGCTCAACCGGAGGCTCACGCCCTGGCCATCAAGGGAGACCGCATCATGGCCGTGGGGAGCGACGAGCAGGTGCAGAAACTCATCGGCCGGAGCACGCGGGTGATCGATCTTCGAGGGAAACTGGTCGTCCCCGGATTGATCGAATCGCACGCTCACATGCTGAGCATCGGTCAGGCCAAATTGATGCTCGATCTGGTCGGCACAACGAGCGAAGAAGAGATCGCCAGAATGGTCGCGGCTCGCGCCAGAAGAGCCAAGCCCGGCGAGTGGATTCTCGGCCGAGGCTGGGATCAAAACGATTGGCCCAATAAGCGGTTTCCGACGTTCGAATCGCTCACCAAGGCGGCGCCCAATAATCCCGTCTACCTCACCCGCATCGATGGGCATGCGGGATGGGCCAACAAACGGGCCATGGAATTGGCCGGCATCACCCGAGAGACGAAAGATCCACACGGAGGCCGCCTCATTCGCGATGCTGAGGGTCGTCCCACCGGCGTGTTCATCGACCGGGCGCAGGAGTTGATCACCCGCCATATTCCCCCGCTCAGTCGAGCGCAGAAGAAACGGGCGCTGGAATTGGCCATGCGAGAGTGCGTGGCGGTGGGATTGACCAGCTTCCACGACGCCGGCGTGGGTCGTGACGTCATTGAGCTCTATAAGGAGCTTCTCCGGGAAGGAAAACTCCCGCTTCGCCTTTACGTCATGCTGGCGGGAAGCGATCAACACCTCCTCGATGAGTACTTCGCCCGCGGACCGGAGATCGGGTTGGGCGATCATCGGTTGACTATTCGCGCCATCAAGTTGATCGCCGATGGCGCGCTCGGCTCGCGAGGGGCGGCGTTGCTGGAAGACTATGCCGACGATCCGGGCAATCGAGGATTGCTCATGCTCTCCGAGGATCAGATCTTTCGCATCGCGCACTTGGCGTTGCGGCACGGATTCCAGGTCTGCACCCACGCCATCGGCGATCGCGCCAATCGCATCGTGCTCAACGCCTATGAACGCGCGTTCCGGGCCAATCCCAGCGTGAAAGATCCTCGCTTTCGCATCGAACACGCCCAGATCCTGGACGAAGCCGACATCCCCCGGTTTGCCCGCCTGGGCGTGATCGCCTCCATGCAGGCGACGCACTGCACATCGGATATGCCCTGGGTTCACGACCGTATTGGGAAAGCGCGGGCCCGGGAGGGCGCTTATGTCTGGCAAAAACTCTTGAAGACGGGCGCGCGCATTGCCAATGGATCGGATGCGCCGGTGGAATCGATCAATCCGCTCTGGGGCATCTATGCGGCCATCACCCGACAGGATCATCAGGGGAATCCTCCCGGTGGCTGGTATCCCGATCAGCGCATGACGCGCCAGCAAGCGCTGCGATCGTTCACGCTGGACGCGGCGTATGCGGCATTCGAGGAAGACATCAAAGGGTCGTTAGAGAAAGGCAAGCTCGCCGATATGGTCGTCCTCTCGAAAGACATCATGACGATTCCGGCGCGCGAGATCCTGAAGACGCGCGTGGTGATGACGATCATCGGCGGAAAAATCGTGTATCAACAAGGCAAGGCAGCAACCCGCTGAAGAGGCTCGCTCTGTTGAAGGTCGAATGGGGCCCTGCCAGCATCGCTGCCCTCTGCATTGCCCAACAGGAAGCGGATTCCCGTGGATGACTCTGGTCAGGCGAACACTTCATCGACCGCGACCTCAAAACCGCTCAGCAATTGCGAACGGGCTTTTTCGCCTGGACCGGCCTTGACCAGCAACTCATATGTCCCGTTTCGAAGGATAAAGACTTCGATCGTCCGAGTCTCGGGATCAACGAGCCAGTATTCGCTGATACCGGCGCGGGCGTATTCGGCGAATTTTTCGACGCGGTCGGTCTGACGCGTGCTGGGCGATATGACCTCTACGACGAGATCCGGTGGACCATACGCCTGCTCGCCAATCCGGTCAGCGTGCTGGTGAGCGACGAACAAAACGTCCGGTTCGCGAATCGTGTTCGGTCCGAGTCGCACCGGAAGAGGTGCTAACTGGACGATGCCCAGATCGTGGGCTTCGACGAAGGAATAGAAGGCCCGATATAGTGCGCCCACGGTGCGCTGATGCGTATGAGTTGGATGAGGTGGCGTGATCAATCTTCCTTCCGAGAGCTCGATGAACCGATTCGTCTCGGGCAGAGCGAAATAGTCGGCCTCGGTCCACTTGCCTTGAGGCGGCCACAGTTCGGCAATCTCAGTAACGAAGTGGGGCGGAGCTTCTTGCCAGACCTCTTCTTTGGCCATAAAAGCGAACTCCTTTCGAACCAATCATAGCATGGTGGATCAGCGAGATTCAACGAACCGTTACTCCTCCCATCGTTTGTCATCCGTAATGGTTGGCGGGTGCGGCAGCGACGACGGCGACTCATCAGTGCCCGCGATGGCCGCTCTCCGTCGTCAAACTGAGCGCGCGCCTTCCGATCGGCTGGAATCGGCGCATCGCCGCCGCACTCGCTCGATCCCTTCCCGAAAGATCTCGGGCGGCGGCAACAGGCTCACCACCAGATGAGCCTCCGTCTGAAAATCGAAGAAATAGCCGGGATGCACGAGAACATCATCTCTCTCCAACAGGTCCAGCGCCCACTCCTCCTCGCTCCGCGTGCGAGGAATCCGCAACACGCCATACCAGCCTCCTTCGGCCTCCAGACACTGACAAGCGTGGGGTGGGCGGACGTGCTCGACCAGATAGTGCCAATTGGCGCGCACGCGGTCGAAAATGGGTCGCGTCCACTGATCGCGCCGCTTCAGCCATCGCGGGAGCGCCCGCTGGACCGGCGTGTTCACCGAGAGGTAGGTATCGGCGATGATCTCCAGTCGTTGGAGTGCCTCGCTCACCATGCCTTCCGGACCGCTGGCGATGATCCAGGCCAGTTTCATCTGGGGTAGACCGAGCAGCTTGGAGATGCCGCCGAGGACGAACGTGAGCACGTCGCGCGTTCCGGCCAGACTCGAGACGCTGTCCGGCTGGGGCGCGAAGGCGTACTCGGCGAACACTTCATCGGAGATGAGCGCCAATTGATGACGACGGCAGAGTTCGATGAGGGCGGCCCGCTCATTCTCGTGGATGAACGAGCCGGTGGGATTGTTGGGATTGACCACGATGAGCGCTCTGGTTCGTGGCGTGATCGCCTGACCGAGCGCGACGATATCGATTCGCCAGCCGGGTTCGTAGCGCAACGGATAAGGACTCAGTTGGACATCATTCAGCGCGGCGAGAAACTCGAACAGTGGATAGCTCGGTCGCGGGA
>RFHM01000155.1 GCA_003696865.1 Acidobacteriota bacterium
GGCGCACCCTCTCCGGCCAGATGACGACGCGGGAAACGAGCGGTGATGGAATGGAACTCATGGAACTCTGGCGCGGCCGCGAACGGGTCATCCTCATCGATGCCGTTCAATCGGGCGCCCGGCCGGGAACCGTTCACCGATGGGAAGTCCACCATGAACCACTGCCCGGGCGCTGGTTCGCCCATTCAACGCACGCTCTGAGCGTGGCCGAAGCCATCGAAATCGCCCGGGCGCTGGGAGAACTCCCCTCATGGTTCGTCGTCTACGGGATCGAAGGCCGCCGGTTCGATGTCGGCGCCGAACTCTCCTCGCCGGTGAGGCGGGCGATACCCGAACTCCTGCGCCGGATCGAGCGGGATCTCCGTCACCTCTGCGGTCCGAAGAGGAGGAACTGACTCATGCACGAACTCTCTCTGGTCCTGGATGTCATCCGCCAGGTGGAAGCGCTCGCTCGCCAGCGCGGCGCGCAACGGGTCACCTCCATCAAGCTGCGATTGGGACCGCACGCTCATCTGTCGGCTTCTCATCTTCGCGACCTCTTTCCCTTGATCGCCCGAGGAACGATGGCCGAGGGAGCGCGAGTGGACATCGATGTCCGGGTCGATCCGGACGACCCGTACGCTCACGACGTGCTGCTGGAGAGCGTGGAAATGGAGTTGTGATGCCGGAAGACGAGCGATCGAGGAAAACGACCAAGGGAACGGCTCATCGTCGCCTGCGCGTCATCATTCGCGGCGCGGTGCAAGGTGTGGGATTCCGCCCGTTCGTCTATCGACTGGCCACCGAGTTGAACCTCACCGGTTGGGTGCTCAATTCCTCGCAGGGCGTGTTCATCGAAGTGGAAGGAGATCGACAGCCACTGGAGAGCTTCCTGTTCCGCCTGGACCGCGAACGACCGCCTCGTTCGTTCATTCACAGTCTGGAGTATTCGTTCCTCGATCCCGTCGGGTACGCCCGATTCCAGATCCGCGAAAGCGATCATCGAGGAGATAAAACGACGCTGGTTCTGCCCGACATCGCCACGTGTCCTGACTGTGTGCGGGAGATCTTCGATCCCCGGGATCGCCGCTACCGCTATCCCTTCACCAACTGCACGAATTGCGGTCCTCGCTTCTCGATCATCGAAGCGCTGCCCTACGATCGATCGAACACGACGATGAGGCGCTTCGTCATGTGCGCGCAGTGTCGCGCCGAATACGAGAATCCACGAGATCGCCGATTCCACGCTCAACCCAATGCTTGCCCTCGCTGCGGCCCACACCTGGAACTCTGGGATGACCAGGGGAGAGTTCTCGCTACGCATCACGAGGCCCTGCTCGAAGCGGCCGAGGCCATTCGCCGTGGTCTCATCGTCGCCGTCAAGGGATTGGGAGGGTTTCATCTCATCGTCGATGCTCGTCGCGACCGGGCCGTCCGGCGATTGCGAGCGCGCAAGCGCCGGGAAGAAAAGCCCTTCGCCTTGATGTATCCGTCGCTGGAACTGGTCAAAGCGCATTGTGAAGTCTCCGAACTGGAAGAGCGTCTCCTCACCTCGCCGGAATCGCCCATCGTCCTGCTTCGGCGCAAGTCCACCAGGCCGCCCGATCCGGCATCGGAGATTTCTCCGGCGGTGGCGCCCCACAATCCCACTCTCGGCATCATGCTCCCTTATACGCCGCTCCATCACCTGCTGCTGGCCGAACTGGGATTCCCCGTGGTCGCCACCAGCGGGAACCTCTCCGATGAGCCCATATGCATCGACGAGGAGGAGGCGCTCGTCCGACTCGGCGATATCGCCGACCTGTTCCTCGTCCACGACCGACCGATCGCCCGCCACGTGGATGATTCCGTCGTGCGCATCTTGCTGGGACGGGAGTTGGTGTTGCGCCGCGCCCGTGGCTATGCGCCCTTGCCGCTCTGGTTGAAAGGCTCGCCTCCGCCGCTCCTGGCCGTGGGCGCCCATCTGAAAAACACCGTGGCCCTCACCATCGACCATCAAGTGTTCATCAGCCAGCACATCGGCGACCTGGAGACGGCCGAGGCTTTCGCCGCGTTCCAGCGCGTCATTGGCGACTTCCAGCGACTCTACGACGTCCGTCCTGCGGCCATCGCTCGCGACCAGCATCCGGAGTATCTCTCCACCCGATACGCCGAGGATCGCGATGCCCCGACGATCGAGGTTCAACATCATCTGGCTCATATCGCCTCCTGTATGGCGGAGAACGAGCTGGAGAGTCCCGTCCTGGGGGTCGCCTGGGATGGAACCGGATACGGGCCGGATGGGACCATCTGGGGTGGTGAATTCCTGCGCGTGGAAGGGAGCGCCTGTGTCCGCGTGGCTTCCTTTCGGACGTTCGGTCTCCCCGGAGGCGAGCGAGCGATCAAGGAACCCCGGCGGTCGGCGCTGGGATTGCTCTACGAGCTATTCGGCGCCGCCCTGTTTCGGATGACCGAACTGGAGCCGGTGCGGGCGTTCACCGATCGGGAGCTCGCCGTCTTGCAGACCATGTTGCAAAAGCGCCTCAACGTCCCTCGGACCTCCAGCGTTGGGCGGCTGTTCGATGCCGTGGCCGCCATTGTGGGACGGCGTCAGAGCATACGCTTCGAAGGGCAAGCCGCCATGGAACTGGAATTCTCGCTGGACGGCATCCACACCGATGCCACCTATCCATTTCGGATCGTGGAATCCAGATCGCCGGCCGACCCGCTCGCCACCAACTCCTGGCCCCCCAGGTACATCATCGACTGGGAACCAATGGTGCGGGACATCCTGGAAGATATCCGCCACGGCGTGGCCCTGGGAGACATCTCGGCCCGATTCCACAACACGCTGGTCGAGACCATCGTCGCCGTGGCCGAGCGGGCGAACCAAGAGCGCATCGTGCTCACCGGAGGCTGTTTTCAGAACGCCTATTTGACCGAGCGCGCCGTCCGCCGCCTGCGCGCTGTGGGCTTTCGTCCGTACTGGCACCAGCGCATTCCACCCAACGATGGCGGTATCGCCCTGGGGCAGGCGATAGTCGCCGGATGGCGATGGAAGGAGGATCTTGACGGTCATGTGTCTCGCCGTTCCTGGAAAGATCGTGAGTATCAGCGGCGATGATCCCGTCCTGCGCACGGGAAAGGTGAGCTTCGGGGGCATCGTCAAGGAGGTGAACCTCTCCTGTGTACCCGAAGCCAAAGTCGGCGACTATGTGATGGTGCATGTCGGATTCGCCATCAGCATCGTCGATGAGAGCGAGGCGCAGCGCGCGTTCGAATACCTTCGGCAGATGGACGAGCTCATCGAACTCCAGGAGGACGCCCGATGAGATTCGTCGACGAGTATCGCGATGCCCGCGCCGCCCGACGTTATGCTCGCGCTCTGGCGCGTCTGACGACGCGGTCGTGGACGATCATGGAGATCTGCGGCGGTCAGACGCACACCATCGTGAAGTTCGGCATCGACGAACTCCTGCCTCCAGAGATCACGCTGGTGCACGGTCCCGGCTGTCCGGTGTGCGTCACGCCGGTCGAACTCATCGACAAAGCCATCGACATCGCCTCTCGACCGGGTGTCATCTTTTGCTCGTTCGGTGACATGCTGCGCGTACCGGGCACGGAGAAAGACCTGCTCGCCGTCAAAGCCAATGGCGGCGACGTGCGGATCGTCTACTCTCCATTGGACGCCCTGGAATTGGCCAAGCGGCATCCGCATAAAGACGTCGTCTTCTTCGCCGTGGGATTCGAAACCACGGCGCCGGCCAATGCCATGGCCGTCTTCCAGGCGCATCGACAAGGCGTCGAGAATTTCTTTCTCCTCGTCTCGCACGTCCTCGTCCCTCCGGCGATGGAAGCCATCCTCTCTTCGCCGCATAACCGGGTGCAAGGTTTCCTGGCCGCGGGCCACGTCTGCACCGTCATGGGATACACCGAATACGAACCCATTGCCCGGAAGTACCATGTACCCATCGTGGTCACCGGATTCGAACCGCTGGATATCTTGCAGGGCGTCTACATGTGCATCAAGCAGTTGGAGGAAGGACGCGCCGAGGTGGAGAATCAGTACACGCGTTCGGTCCGTCGCCGTGGGAATCAACCAGCTCAACGACTCATTCGCGAAGTCTTCCGGGTCGTGCCCCGGAAGTGGCGCGGCGTCGGCGAGATTCCTCGCAGCGGATTGGGATTGAGAGAGAAGTATGCCCGATTCGACGCCGAACGACGATTCGGCGTGGCCCACGCCACGATCGAGGAATCGACCGAATGCCAGAGTGGACTCATATTGCAGGGCGCGATGAAGCCCCATCAATGTCCGGCGTTTGGCACCCGGTGTACGCCCGAGCATCCACTGGGCGCTCCCATGGTGTCCTCCGAAGGGGCGTGCGCCGCTTACTATCGCTATCGCAGGTCCCCGGTGGACGCCCGATGAATCCGGCCCGAGGAGTGGAGCTATGGACGTCAAACGAGATTTCGCCCCTCAGTGTCCCATTCCCCTCACCGAATATCCTCACGTTCTGCTCGCCCATGGCGGTGGGGGCAAACTCATGCATCACCTCATCGAGAAAATGTTCCTGCCCGCGTTCCGTAATGCGCTGCTGGACGCCCAGCACGATGGCGCCGTGCTCGGTGTGAAGGGCGTCCGGCTGGCCTTCACCACCGATTCCTACGTGGTTCATCCGCTCATCTTCCCCGGCGGCACTATCGGCGATCTGGCCATCAACGGCACGGTCAACGATCTGGCCATGTGCGGCGCGCGCCCACTGTTTTTGAGCGCGGGCTTCATTCTGGAAGAAGGCTTGCCCATGGAGACGCTCTGGCACATCGTTCAATCCATGCAACGGGCTGCCGAACGAGCCGAGGTGCAACTGGTCACCGGCGACACCAAGGTCGTCGATA
>RFHM01000156.1 GCA_003696865.1 Acidobacteriota bacterium
CGGCATCGCCGCGTTGAATCATGCGGAAGGAATCGCCGATGGCGTGAGCCCCCGCCGAGCAGGCCGTGGCCGCCGCGCAATTGGGTCCCCTGGCCTTGAATCGAATGGAGACCTGACCGGCGGCCAGATTGATGATGCTGGCGGGAATGAAAAACGGCGAGATGCGTCCCGGGCCGCCGCGCAAGAATTTTTCGTGCTCCCGCTCGATGACCGAGAAACCGCCGATGCCCGAAGCGATATACGTTCCCACCCGGTGCGCCCACTCCGGTTCGATGATCAGACCGGCGTCGGCCACCGCTTCCTCGGCCGCGGCCAAGGCGTAGTGGATGAAGGCATCCATTTTCTTGGCTTCTTTTCGCTCGACGAATTTGAGGGGATCGAAATTCTTGACCTCGGCGGCGAATCGCACGGGGAAATCGGAAGCATCGAAGTGGGTGATATAATCGACGCCGCTTTGGCCCTCCAGGAGCCCTCGCCAGGTCTCCTCCCGCGTCAGCCCCAGGGCACTGACCAGCCCGATCCCGGTGATGACGACCCGTCGCTTCTCGTTCAACGGATTGCTCTCCTCCTTGATGTGAAACTGATCATTTTTGATGTTGGGCGATATACTCGATGGCATCGCGGACGCTGAGAATCTTCTCGGCGTCCTCGTCGGGAATCTCGATGCCGAATTCCTCTTCGAATCGCATGACCAATTCCACCGTATCCAGCGAATCGGCTCCCAGGTCATCGACAAACCGCGCGTTGGGCGTCACTTCCGCCTCATCGACGCCCAGTTCCTCGACGATGATCTCCTTGACCTTTTCCTCGATCGATTCCTTTGTCATTGTCTACCCTCCACTGAAAATTAGGTATGTCATTCTATTCAACGATTCCCTAGCGAGCAAGCAGTTTCACATGTAAATACCACCGTTGATATTCAACACCTGACCGGTGATATATCCGGCGGCTTCCGAGGCGAGAAAGACGACGCCGGCGGCGACATCGCGTCCTTCTCCCACTCGCCCCAGGGGAATGGAAGCGATGAGCTCTTGCCGCCGCTTCTCGTCGAGCGCCTCGGTCATCGCCGTCTCGATGAAACCGGGCGCAATGGCGTTGACGGTGATATTTCGCGAGGCGACTTCCCGGGCCAACGCTTTGGTGAACCCGATGATGCCCGCTTTGGAGGCGGCGTAGTTGGTCGAACCGGCACCCCCCATCTGTCCGAGCACCGACGTGATGTTGATGATGCGACCATATCGCGCCCGGAGCATGTGCGGCAGCACCGCCTGACAACAGAGATAGACGCTGGTCAGATTGGTCTCGATGACGGCGTCCCAATCCTCCCGCTTCATGCGCAGGAGCAATCCATCGCGAGTGATGCCGGCATTGTTGACCAGGATGTCGATTCGACCGTACTGCCGCTTGGCTTCGGTCACTGCGGCGGTCACCTGTTCGGCGACGGTGACATCGGCTCTCAGCGGCAAGGCCCGCCGCCCCAGCCGTTCGATCTCCTCGGCGACGGCTCGCAATCGATCTTCGCTTCGAGCCAGAAGGACGAGATCGGCGCCCGCTCGGGCCAGCGCCAGAGCCGTATCCCGGCCAATGCCTCGCGACGCGCCGGTCACTACAGCCACGCGTTCCGTCACATCGATCATAGACTCACCACCTCATGATGACGGCGCCGTAGGTCACGCCGGCGCCGAAACTGGCCATCATGATCGTATCGCCGGGGCGAACCCGCCCGGCGCGCACGCACTCGTCCAATCCGATGGGAATAGAGGCCGACGACGTGTTCCCGATACGATCGATGTTGGAGTAGACTCTCGCCGGATCGATCCCCAATCGCGCCGTCACCGCCTCGGTGATGCGTTGATTGGCTTGATGGGGGAGGAACAAATCCACATCATTGGGCGCCATCTTCAGGTCATCGAGAGCCTCCCGGCTGATCTGCGTCAGATTGCGCACGGCCACCTTGAACAGCTCATTGCCCCGCATCTTGATGTAGTGGAGCCTCTTCTTGACCGTCTCTTCGGACGCCGGATAGCGCGTGCCCCCGCCCGGCGTATAGAGATAATCGGCCAAATCACCATCGCTCCGGATGCGGGCGGCCAGGATCCCTTTGGGCTCCTCGGTGGCCCGGATGACCGCCGCGCCCGCGCCATCGCCGAAGATGACGCAGGTGGATCGATCGGTGTAATCGACGTAGCGACTGAGGAGTTCGGCGCCGACCAACAGCACCGTCCGACAGCGTCCCGATTTGATGACGCCCTCGGCCACGGTGAGCCCGTAAAGGAACCCGGAACAGGCCGCCGCCATGTCGTAGGCGGCGGCGCGCTTGGCGCCGAGCGCCGATTGAATGAAACAGGCCGTGGCGGGCAACATCATATCCGGACAGACGGTGGCGCAGATGATCATATCCAACTCCGCCGGATCCACGCCGGCCATATCCAACGCTCGACGCGCAGCGGCGGTGGCGAACAGCGACGTATACTCGCCCGGCCCGGCGATGTGTCGCTGGCGAATGCCCGTCCGGGTCACGATCCATTCATCCGAGGTATCGACCATCTTCTCCAGTTGATCATTGGTGAGCACGTTCTCCGGCAGCGCGTGGCCGGTTCCGATGATAGCAGCGTTCAATGGACTCATGATGGGGCTCCCTCTGGCAACAGTATGGACTTCTGATCCAACTTCTCCATTTCCCGTTCAATGCGGCTCGGAACCTGCTTCTGGCAGAGCTCAGCGGCCACCCGAATGGCATTCTGGATGGCGCGACCGGTGGACCGGCCATGACTGATGACCACCACGTTCTTGACGCCGAGCAGTGGTGCTCCGCCGAACGCCTCGTAGCCGAACCGCCGCTTGATGTTCTCCAAGGCGGATCGCGACAAGAGCGCGCCCATCTCGGTTTGCGCGTGACTCAGGAGTTCCTCCTCCAGCACCTTGAACAAGAATGGCGGCAAGCCTTCGCTCACTTTCAGGATGACGTTCCCGGTGAATCCGTCGCAGACAATGACGTCGACGCAACCCCGGTAAATTTCCTGCCCTTCCACGTTGCCCACGAACCGGAGACCGGATTTTTTCAAAAGCCGATAAGCTTCGCGGGTCAACTCATTGCCTTTCAACTGTTCCTCGCCGATGGAGATCAATCCCACCGAGGGCGATTCCACGCCCATGATCGTGCGGGCGAAGATATCTCCCATCAGGGCGAACTGGAGCAAGTGGACCGGCTTGCACTCGGCGTTGGCGCCCACATCGAGCAAGATGGTCCAGCGGCCACTGAGAGTGGGAAGGACGGCGGCGAGCGCCGGTCGATCGATCCGTCCCAGGGGCTTGATGACCATCTTGGCGATGGCCATGATGGCGCCGGTATTGCCGGCACTGACGAAGCCGTCGGCCAGGCCTTCGCGCACCAGGCGCATGCCCACGCGAATGGTGGAATTGTGCTTGCGGCGAATGGCCTGAAACAGGGGCTCATCCATCGCAATGACTTCGGGGGCATCGATGAGTCGGATGGCGCGCTCTTCCGCGCCTCCTTGACGTTCCAGCTCGGCCCGCACCCGATCGCGGGGACCGACCAGCAGCACTTCCACATCGAGTTGGCGCACGGCGCGGATGGCGCCCTCCACCTCGCTCCGGGGCGCATGATCCCCTCCCATGGCATCAAGGACGATTCTGGTCATGGGACGCTATTCTTCTTCGATTTCGATCACCCGTCGGCCTTTGTAAAAACCGCACTTGGGGCAGACGCGATGCGGTGGAACCGGTTCGTGGCAATTGGGACACTCGGTGATCGTTGGCGCCCGTAGCGCATCATGCGCTCGACGCTTGCCACGACGCGATCGCGAATGTCGTCGTTTGGGATTGGCCATATCGTTCCTTCCTCCATGTCACATCGATCTCTTCAAATCGCGGAGCGCGCTCCAATAGGGCGCGACCCTCTCCTCGGCGCAGGAGCACGTCCCTTTGTTCAAATCGATGCCACACTGGGGACACAAGCCCCGGCAGCTCGGTGCGCACAACCAGCGGAAAGGAAGCGCCAGGAAAATCTGCTCTCGCACCAGACCATCGACGTCGATCTTCTCGTCCCGATAGAAGCCATAGGCCAGATCCTTGGGCGTGAGCGGCACGTCCTCCTCCGGGGTCAGCGTCTCAATCGGCGCGTAAAACAGATCGAACTCCACATCGATGGGCACGAGGAAATACGAGAGACACCGATCGCAAGGAACCTCCACGGCGGCCTTCAGTCGTCCTCGAACGCGGACGTCTCGGCCGGCGGCCCATCGGGCCACCAACTGCACCTTCGGCGCCATCTTCAGGCGAAGGTCGGGATCCTGCAGATCGAACCGCTCGTCATAGCGGTGCTCGACGCGCAGTTCCTCGTCCTCGAGCTGTGTCAGATCAATGTACATTACAAATTCGCCTTATTATAGCGAGTATCAAGATGTTGTCAATCGAAACTCACCTGCAAAAAGTAGCAGAACCGACGGCGAAATTCAAATCGCAACAGGGCATCCCGTTTCTCACGAACTGGCCACCCGACGCCTCCCCACAGACAAGCGGCGGAGCCTCTCTGGTGGAGGGCGGGCCGTCTCACTAGCGGGCACCTGACGCCTCCCCACAGACAAGCGGCGGGGCTTCTCTGAGAAGAAGGATGAGCCGTCTCACTAGCTGGCAAGTGACATCTCCCCACAGACTAGCTGTGGGGCCTCTTGGGGAAGAGGGCAAACCGCTTCACTAGCAGGCAAGTGATCCCTCCCCACAGACAAGCTGTGGGGCTTCCTTGGATGGAGGAACAAGCCGCCTCCACTAGCTCCC